>JBDKSB010000003.1 GCA_039683095.1 Acidobacteriota bacterium
CCGCGGACTGGACGCGCTTGATCCGGGCGCTCGACGACGAGGCCTTCCGCTTGGCCGGCGGCGGCGGGGGCGGGGGGGGCGGCGGCGGCGGCGCCAGGAACGCGCTGTAGACCTCGACCGTGGGCAGTTCGCCGGTCGAGAGGAGTGGAACAACGATGGCCGTCACGATGAGGACGACGTGGAGGATCAGGGCGACGGGGAAAACGAGGGCTTTCCGCTTCGTGCCCTTCTCGCCCACGAAGAACGAGTCCCTGAAGAGCGCGGGGACGGGGGCCGCTGCTCCTGAGGGCTTTTTCGCTTCCGTCATGATGTTACCTCATGCTCGGGATATTACAGAAACTCACGCCACTAGTATAAAAGAAAAGTGACCCTTTGACAAGGGAATTTTATCGTCTCCTCGCATTTTTCGACCCGAACCAGCTCTGCCAGAAGAGCACGACCGGGCACGACATGTAGACCGTCGAGTAAACGCCCTCGATCGTGCCGATGAGCATCAGGAAGGCGAAGTCGTTGATGACCTCGCCGCCGAAAAGAAAGAGCGCCATGACGGTCAGGAAGACCGTGCCCGAGGTGATGATCGTCCGGCCCAGGCACTGGTTGATCGAGATGTTCATGACGTCTTCCAGGGGCTTGCCGCGCATCAGCTTCTGGTTCTCGCGGACCCGGTCGAAGATGACGATGGTGTCGTTTATGGAGAAACCGACGATGGTCAGGATGCCGGCGATGATCGGCAGGTTGATCTCGCGGCTGGTGAACGAATAGATGCTCATCGTGATCAGGACGTCCTGGGCCAGGGTGAAAATGGCCGCGACGCCGTTGGCGACCTTGAAGCGCAGGGCGATGTAGACGAGCATGCCCATGAGCGACCAGATCGTCGCCAGGACGGCCTTGCGCCGCAGGTCGGACCCGGCCTGGGGGCCGACTGTCTCGCGGCTGAGGGTGGTCATTTTGCCGAGGTAGGTCTTGTCCTGGATATACGACCGGACCTCCGGCTTGAGCCCGAGGCCGTCGAGCTCCCGGAAATCGGCCACGATGCCGGCCGTGTTGCGCTGGGCTATTATCGCCCGGGCCGCCTCCGGGCCGGAGCCGGGGAAGGCGCTCTCGAGGAGCGCGGTCAGCGATCTTTCGTCGATGCCGTTGAGGTCGACGAGACCGCGGGCCCGCTCGGCCGTGCCGTCGTCGCCCTTGAGAGCGGCGATGATCTTGTCGGCCAGGGCCTCGTGGGCCTCGATCTGCTCCTTGTCGCTCGGCTTGGTCCGGACCGATTCGACGGCCCGGATCTGGAACTCGCGGCCGCTCGAGCCGGATTTCTGGACCTGGCTCTTGCCCAGGCCGACCGTCTGGAGGAGGTCCCGGATATGGCCCTCGTCCGACGGCGTCTTGAGCATGATCCGGAGAAGGGTGCCTTCCCCGAAATCGACGCCGAGCTTGAGGCCCTTGAAGAAGGCGATGTTGATCACGCCGGCCAGGACGATGGCGAAGGCGAGGCCCAGGGCCAGGTACTTGTATTTCAGGAAGCGGATGCTGGGGGTCTTGAAGAGTTGCATGTCAGATACTCAGCTTCTTGGCGGATTTGCGGACCATCAGGTCGAAGAGAAGATGTGAGATGAAGACGGCCGTGAACAGGTTGGCGAGCAGGCTGATCACCAGGGTCACGGCGTAACCCCGGATGGGTCCGGTGCCGAACTGGAACAGGAAGACGGCCGAGATGATGGTCGTCAGGTTGGAGTCGAAGATGGCCGAAAAGGCCCGGGAGAATCCCTGCGTGATGGCGCTGGCCACGCCCTTGCCCACGGCCAGCTCCTCCTTGATGCGCTCGAAGATCAGGACGTTGGCGTCGACCGCCATGCCGATGGACAGGATGATGCCGGCGATGCCGGGCAGGGTCAGGGCGGCCTTGAAGTAGGCCAGCGCCCCGAACAGGATGAGGACGTTGAGGATCAGGGCGATGACCGCATTGGCCCCGGAAAGCTTGTAGAAGACGATCATGAAGGCCATCACGGCGACGATGGCCACCAGCCCGGCCAGAAGGCCCTGGCGGATGGAGTCGGCGCCGAGGGCCGGGCCGATCGTCCTCTCCTCGAGGTACTTGATGCCGGCCGGCAGGGCGCCCGCCCTGAGGATGACGACCAGGTCGTCGGCCTCCTGGGGCGAGAACCGGCCCTGGATGACGCCGCCCTGGGCCCTCGAGATGCGGGCCTCGACGAGCGGGGCCGATTGGACCTTGTTGTCGAGGATGATGGCGATCTGCTTGCCGATGTTGGCCCCGGTGACCTGCTCGAAGCGGGCCCCGCCGTCGGAATTGAGGGAGAAGGAAACGGCCGGGTTGTTCCATTCGTCGGTGACCCGGCGGATCGTCCTCAGGTCCTTGCCCGTGACCACGGCGACCTTGTTGACGAGATAGAAGCCGCCCTGGCCGCGCTTGGGATCGCCCCGGAGGACCTCGGCGTCGTCCGGGACCTGCCCGTTCGTCGCCTGGAGGAGGGTGGCCTCGTCGGGGGCCGGACCGGCCTTGACCAGCTTCCACTCGAGGATGGCCGTGACCTTGATGAGATCCTTGATCCTCTCGGGGTTGTCGACGCCGGGCAGCTCGACGATGATCTTGTCGTTGCCCTGCCGCTGGATGAGGGGCTCGGAGACGCCGAGACCGTTGACGCGGTTGTCGATCGTCTCCTTGGCCTGGACGACCGACATGTCGCGGAGGGCTTGGGCCGCCAGCGGCTTGAGGCTCAGGTTGGCCCGGTCGCCGGTGAAGGAGTAGTCCCAGTCGCGGGAATACTGGTCGAACAGGTCGCGGGTCTTGCCCTCCTGGTCGGCCAGCGTGCCCTGGATCGAGATGCGTCCGAGACCTTCCTTGGCGAACTTCTGGTAGGTGAGGCTGTTCTTCTTGAACAGCTCCTCGAGCCGGGAGATCTCCTGGTCGGTCTCGATGTTGATGGCATCGTCGGTGATGACCTGGAGGCTCAGGTGGATGCCGCCCTTGAGGTCGAGACCGCGATGGATCTTGGTGTCGTTGAAGGGGTAAGCCAGGAAGATCGACAGGCCGATGACCGCCACCGCCAGGACGACCTTCCATTGCAGGTTCTTTTTCATATGACCTTCACTCTCGCGGGGATATTCGAGGCCGGGGAGGGGAGGCGGCCCCTCCGCCGGGGCCTCATTCGCCTTCGATCTGGTCCGTGGCGCCGCGGATGACGCCGACGGCGCTCTTGGTGATCTTGATGTTCGTGCCGGAGGAGATCTTCAGCTCGACGACGTTCTTGCTGACGCCCATGACAGTGCCCAGGATGCCGGCCGTGGTGATGATCCGGTCGCCGGGCTTCAGGGCGTCGACCATCTGCATGTGCTTTTTCTGCTTCTTCCTCTGGGGCATGATGATGAGGAGGTAGAAGATGACGAAGACGAGGACGAAGGGCAGCAGGGCGCCGAGCATGTTGGGCTGGGCTGCCTGCGCTGCTCCGGTCTGGCGGGCCAGGTCTGCGACTGCTCCGAAGATCATGTCAGTTCTTCCTTTTGAGAAACGTTGGACATCAAATCCTTCTTCAAGGAGGCGAAGGAGTTAGACGAAATAGAATGGCGTATTTCCCGGAAGATGTCAAGATAGAAATGCAGGTTGTGGATGGTGTTCAGGACGGCCGATGTGATCTCGTTCCGCTCGTAGAGGTGGCGCAGATAGGCCCGGCTGAAATGGCGGCAGGTGTAGCAGCCGCAGGCCTTGTCCAGCGGCCGCTCGTCCCGGGCGTACTTGAGGTTCTTGATGGCGATCCGTCCCTGGCGCGTGAACAGGGTGCCGTTGCGGGCGTTGCGGGTCGGCAGGACGCAGTCGAAGAGGTCGATGCCGCGGGCTACGGCCTCGACGACATCCTCGACGTAGCCCATGCCCATGAGGTATCGCGGCCGGTCGGCGGGCAGGAGGCCGTGGCCGAGCTCGAGCGTCTCGAAGAGCCGGGTCTTGGGCTCGCCGATGCCCAGCCCGCCGTAGGCGTAGCCTTGGAAATCCTGTTCCAGGAGGCCCTCGATCGACCGCGTCCTCAGGTCGGCGTGGACGCCGCCCTGGCTGATCCCCCAGAGCTGCTGCCGGGTCTCGTGTTCGGCGAAGCGGGCCTTGGAGCGGCGGGCCCACAGGCCGGTCAGGCGGACCGACTCGCGGAGGGCCTCGTCGGCATAGGGGTAGGCCGGGAAATGGTCCAGGCACATCAGGATGTCGGTCCCCAGGCGGAGCTGGAGATCGACGACGTCCTCGGGCCTGAGGAAGATCCTGGAGCCGTCGAGGTGGGAGGCGAAGCTGACGCCCTCGTCCGACAGGCGGACCAGGGGCGACAGGCTGTAGATCTGGAAGCCGCCGCTGTCGGTCAGGATGGGCCTGGGCCAGGACATGAAGCGGTGGAGGCCGCCCAGGGCCTCGACGGCGTCCACGCCCGGCCGGAGGAACAGGTGGTAGGAGTTGACCAGAAGGACCTGGGCCCCCAGGGCCTCGACCTGGGCGTGGGTCAGGCCCTTGACCGTGCCCTGGCTGGCCACCGGCATGAAGGCCGGCGTCTCGATCGAGCCGTGCGGGGTCTCGAGAAGGCCGGTCCGGGCCGCCGAGCCGGGATCCTGAGCCGTCAGACGGAAGGCGGCGCTCATGCGGCGAACCGGAAGTAGATGACGTCGCCGTCCCGCACGACGTAGTCCTTGCCCTCGAGCCGGATGGCCCCGGCCTCCTTGGCCTGTTGCAGGGTCCCGTGGCGGAGGAGCTCCCCGGCGGAGACGACTTCGGCCCGGATGAAGCCGCGGGCGATGTCCGAGTGGATGGCCGCGGCGGCTTCGGCGGCCGGCGCGTCGCGCCTCACGGTCCAGGCCCGGACCTCGTCCTTGCCCACGGTGAAGAACGAGATGCGGTCGAGGAAGGCGGCGGCCCGGCCGGTGAAGAGCGGGGCGCTCATCCCGTCCAGGCCGTATTCGGCCATGAAGGCCGTCCGTTCGCCGGGCTCGAGTTCGGCCAGGTCCGATTCGATGCGGCCGCAGAAGGCCAGGACCCGGCGTTCCGCGCCGACGGGGAAGAGGGCCTCGGGCGTCCGGATCCGGGCCAGGTCCTTTTCGTCGATGTTTATGAAATGGAGGAGCGGCTTCAGCGTCAGGAAGGCGAAGCTGCGGATGAGCCTCTCTTCGGCCGGCGCGAGCGCCAGGCCGCGCAGGCACCGGCCCGCCTCGAGCTCGGGGCGCAGCCGCAGGAGCAGGTCCCGTTCCTTCTCGCCCTCGGGGTCCTTCATCTTCTTGAGGTCCTTGTCCAGGCGCTCGAGCCGGGAGTCGGCCAGGACGAGATCGGCCAGGACGAGCTCGTCCTCCATGGCCCGGATTTCTGCGACGGGGTCCAGACGGCCCCGCGCCGGCGGGATGTCCTCGTGGCCGAAGGCCCGGACGACGTGGACGAGGCCGTCGGCTTTCCGCAGGTGGCCGAGGAAGAGGCTGGTCTTGACCTCGCCGAAGGAGATGCCGACGAGGTCGGTCAGGTCGAGGGAGGCGGCGACCTTCTTCCTGTCGGGGTAGGCCGCGGCGATGCGGTCCAGGCGCGGATCGGGCAGGGGCACGGCCCGGACGTTCGGCTCCCGCTTGCCGTCGTCGTAGGCATGGACGGCGGCCCGGGTCCCGGCCAGGAGGTTGAACAGGGTCGTCTTGCCCGCCTTGGGATAGCCGAACAGGGTGACGTTCACGCGACTAGTAAACCCGGAATGGCAGGGGGTGTCAAGGCGCGAGACCGACGGCCGGGCGCGCGGAACGTTCTTGATGTCCCCGCCGTTTTCCTTTATATTAGGCTTTAATCATCGTGAGGGACATGAGCAACGAAGCGAAAGACAGGAAGCCGAGGGACAAGAGCGTTTTCCGCGAGTATTTCGAGCTCATCGCCGAGACGGCGGTCTTCGTCTTCTTCGTCATGACCTTCGTCGTCCAGGCCTTCCAGATCCCCACCGGGTCCATGGAGCCGACCCTCCTCGTCGGCGATTTCCTCCTGGTCAACAAGCTGGCCTACACCCGGCCCGTCCTGCCGATCGAAGGCGCGATCCTGCCCCGCAAGCCGATCGAACGGGGCAACATCGTCGTCTTCAAGTATCCCAAGGACCTGACCAAGGATTTCGTCAAGCGGGTCATCGGCCTGCCGGGGGAAAAGATAGAGGTCAGGGACAAGCAGGTCTATGTCAACGACAAGCCCCTCGACGAGGCCTACAAGGTCCACATCGACAGCCACATCAATTCCAAGAACGACTTCTACAACTACGACGAGATCATCCGCGATAATTACGGTCCGGTCACCGTGCCGCCGGACCAGCTGTTCGTCATGGGCGACAACCGCGACAACAGCATGGACAGCCGTTACTGGGGCTTCGTGCCCCTGGACTCGATCAAGGGGCGGCCCTGGGTCATCTATTTCTCCTACAGGGCGGAGCGGGACTCTTGGCAGAAAACGGGCTTCCGCGACCGCCTCAGGAAGCTGGTCAGCTTCATCCCCAAGGCCCGCTGGGGCCGCATGCTCCGCATCATCAACTAGGCCTCGGCCGGCCGGGGTGTCCTCGGGGATGGTCTCCGCTCGCCGGGCTGATCTTTCACGCCGTTCCGCACGCCGGACCCGTCGCCAAAAAAACCCGCTCGGCTTGCGCTGAACCTCGCTCAGACACGTTTTGGCGGTTTCCAGGGAAACTGCCCCCGCCCGGCTCCGGCTCCGGAACGGCTAGATCAGCTCTTATGCTCGCTTCGACGATCCCCTCGGACCCCGAAGCGCCGGCTTCCCTTTTTCGAGGTCCGGCGGATCGGTTCACGGCCGCGGGGGAAGCCGCCGATGATGACGGGATGTCGCTCCGGGTTGACGGGCCTTGGGGGAAACGCCTAACATGGGGCCGGCATGAAGAAAGCGGAGCTGGTGACCGGCCGGGAGTGCCTCGACGGCACGGTCGACGAGATCGTCTTCTACAATCCCGACAACGGCTACACGGTGGCCAAGTTCTCGACCGATGACGGCGAGCCGCTGACCATCGTCGGCTCGTTCCCGCCGCTCTCGCCGGGCGAGGTCCTGAGCATCCGCGGCGGCTGGGAGCTCAACCCGCGCTTCGGGCGGCAATTCAAGGTCGACCACTTCACCATGACCCTGCCGGCCTCGGCCAAGGGCATCGAGAAGTTCCTGGCTTCGGGGCTGGTCAAGGGCATCGGCCCCGTCCTGGCCGGGCGCATCGTCGCCGCCTTCGGGGCCGGGACCATCGATATCCTGACCCGCGATCCGGAACGCCTCCGCGAGGTCGGGGGCGTCGGCGCGGTCAAGCTCAGGGAGATCCGCCGCTCCTGGGCCGAGCACCAGGACATCCGGGACCTGATCATGTTCCTCCAGGAACACGGCGTCTCGACCAGCCTGGCCACCAAGATCCACCGCCAGTACGGCGACCGGTCCTTCACGGTCCTCCGGGCCAATCCCTACCAGCTCAGCTTCGACATCTGGGGCGTCGGCTTCAAGACGGCCGACCAGCTGGCCCTCAAGCTGGGCCTGGACCCGGCCTCGCCCGAGCGGGTCAAAGCCTACATCCTCTATATGCTCGAAAAGGACAACGAGCAGGGCCACGTCTACTCGGCCGCGGCCGAGGTCGGGGAGAGGTGCGCCGCGGACCTCGCCGTGCCCTCCGAGAAATGCGAGCAGGCCCTGGCCGGGCTCATCAAGGGCGGGCAGGTCGTCGCCGAGAACGGGGCCGGCGGCACGGCCCTCTACCTGCCGTTCTTCCACCAGGCCCAGAACGAGGTCGCCCGGGCCATCCACAAGCTGGCCGGCTTCCCCTGCCAAGCCCCCGGCTTCGATCTCGACCAGGCCGTGGCCGCGACCGAGCGGGACCTCGGCCTGGCCTTCTCGCCGCTCCAGCGCCGGGCCATCCGCGAATCATTCGAGCGCAAGATCCTGGTCATCACCGGCGGCCCGGGCACGGGCAAGACGACCATCATCCGGGCCATCACCGACATCTATCGCAAGTGGGGCAAAGAGGTCATCCTGGCCGCGCCGACCGGCCGGGCCGCCAAGCGGCTGGCCGAGGCCACCGGCCTGGACGCCCGGACCATCCACCGCGTCCTCGAGTTCCAGCCGAAGAAAGGGACCTTCAAGCGCAACGCGGCGAACCCCCTGCGCGGCGAGGCCCTGGTCGTCGACGAGTTCTCGATGGTCGACCTGCCGCTGATGTTCCACCTGCTCCAGGCTGTCCCGCCGTTCATGAGGCTGGTCGTCGTTGGCGACAAGGACCAGCTGCCTTCGGTCGGCCCCGGCAACCTGCTCCACGACATCATCGAGTCGGGCACGGTCGACGTCGTCCGGCTCGACGAGATCTTCCGCCAGGAGAAGGAGAGCCTCATCGTCGCCAACGCCCACCGGATCAACCAGGGCCTCGCGCTCCTTCGCCCGGAGAAGGACGACCGGGACGCCGACTTCTACTTCATCCGCCAGGACGACGAGAAGAAGGCCTTCCAGGCCATCGTCAAGATGTGCGCGAGTAGCGTGCCGCGCAAGCTCGGCCTGAGCCCGCTCTCGCCCCAGATCCAGGTCATCAGCCCGATGTACAAGGGGATGGTCGGCGTCGACAACCTCAACGCCGAGCTCCAGGCCAGGCTCAATCCCGGCGGGGAAGGGCTGCAGGCCGGGGCCCGCACGTTCAAGGCGCGGGACAAGGTCATGCAGGTCCGCAACGACTACGACAAGGACGTCTTCAACGGCGACATCGGCTCGGTCGTCCACGCCGACAGGGCCAAGTATCGCCTCTACGTCGATTATGACGGCCGGACGGTCTGCTACGAGAAGGACGAGCTGAACGACATCACCCTGGCCTACGCCGTGTCGGTCCACAAGGCCCAGGGCAGCGAGTACCAGGCCGTCATCATGCCCCTCATGACCCAGCACTTCATCATGCTCCAGCGCAACCTCTTCTACACGGCGCTGACCCGGGCCAAGAAGCTGGGCGTGGTCATCGGCTCGTACAAGGCCCTCTGGATCGCCGTCAAGAACGACAAGCCGGTCAAGAGGAACTCGCGGCTGAAGGACAAGCTGGCGGCGCTGGGGACGCCGCGTTGACTCGACGTCCCGTTCAGATATAATAAGGCCGTTCCCAGATCCCCGAGTTCGTGAAAGGACGCCCCTGCGATGGCCGGACCGGCGCCGGGTCCGGGAGACATGTCCTGACGGAGAACTGAAAGGAGAGGTCATGGATAAGTACGAATGCACGGCCTGCGGCTATATCTACGATCCCGCCGTCGGGGACCCGGACCATGGCATCCCCCCCGGGACGAGCTTCGAGTCCCTCCCGGACAGCTGGGTCTGCCCGCAATGCGGGGTCCCCAAGGACCTCTTCCAGAAGCTCGCCTGAGCCGCCGGGAGCCTGAGCCGCCGTGAGGATCGTCGTCGTCGGAGGCGGGCTGGCCGGCACCATGGCCGGCAAGACCGTCCGTGAGCTCGACCCCGAGGCCGAGATCGAGATCATCGGCGAAGAACGTTATCCCTACTACCCGCGGCCCAACCTGATCGAGTACGTGGCCGGGCGGCTGCCGCGCGACCAGATGTTCGCGTTTCCCGAGGGCTGGGCAGGGCGGCAGAGGATCGCCCTGAGGCTCGGCGAAAAGGTCGTCCGCGTCCGGCCGGCCGAACGGCGGGTCGAAACCTCGTCCGGCGCCGAGCTCGGCTATGACGCGCTCCTCCTGGCCACCGGCGCCCGGGCCGCCGTTCCGCCCGTGCCCGGCATCGACCGGAAAGGCGTCTTTGTCCTGAGGACTCTCGACGACGCCGAGGCCCTGATCGGGCGCCTCGCCTCGCCGCGGCGGGTGGCCGTCCTCGGCGGCGGGCTGCTCGGCCTGGAGATCGCCCGGGCCATCCGAAGCCGTGCGACGCCGTCCGAGGTCGAGGTGATCGAGTTCTTCGACCGCCTGCTGCCCCGCCAGCTCGACACGGCCGCCGCCGCCCTGCTCAAAGCGCACTTCGAGAAGGCCGGCATCGCCGTCCGGCTCTCCGCCGCGGCGACCGAGATCCTCGGCGGCGAGGAAGCGCGGGGCGTGGCCTTCAGGTCCGGCGGCGTCGCCGGGGCCGACACGATCGTCGTCGCCGCCGGCATCAAGCCCGAGACCCGCGTCGCGGCGGAAGCCGGCCTCCGGGTCGGACGGGGCATCATCGTCGACGACCGCCTGAGGACCTCGGCGCCCGCAGTTTTCGCGGCCGGGGACGCGGCCGAGCACCGCGGCCGGATCCACGGCCTCATCCCGGCCGCCTTCGAGCAGGCCCGCGCCGCCGCCTACAACATCGTCGGCCAGGACAAGGCCTACCCGGGCACGATCGCGGGCAGCACCCTCAAGGTCGCCGGGGTGTCCCTGACCTCGGTCGGGGAGATCGACGCGGAGGGGCCCGGCTACGAATCGCACGTCCGTTCGGTCCCCGAAGAGGGGCTGTATAAAAAGATCGTCTTGCACAAGGGCCGGCTGGCGGGCGCGATCTGGATGGGCACGAAGAAAGGGGCGGCCGAGATCACCCGCCTGGTCGCCCTTCACAAGGATGTCGGGGAGTTCAAGGACGCCCTGCTCGCCGACGATTTCGATTTCTCGGAGCTCGCATGAAAACAAGAACCGTCGTCCTCGCGGCCGCGCTCGTCGCGGCCCTGGCCCGGCCGGGCCTCGGCCAGACCGCCGTTCAGACCCAGACCCAGACCCAGGCCGCCGCCCGGACCCAGGTCGGGGGCTATATGTCGCTCGAGTACATCAAGGGCCAGCCCGAGAGCGGCTTTCACCACGGAGCGATCGAGAACCTCCTGGCCGGCGTCCTGGCCGGCGGACAGATCGGGCAGAAGTTCGGATTCGCGGCCGAGGTCCAGGCCCGCGGCGTCGACACGTTCAGCCTGAACCAGGCCTGGGCCGGGTTCCTGCCGTCGCAGGCCTTCGCCGTCCGGGCCGGCCTCTACCTCGTGCCTTTCGGCGCCTGGAACACGGCCAGCCGGCCCTACGAAACGGTCCTCATCCGCACGCCCCTCGACCTGGAGTTCCTCTACCCGTCGAGCTGGCGCGACCTGGGCGTCCTGGTCCAGGGCCAGATCGGCGTCGTCAGCTACGCCGGCTACATCGGCAACGGCCTGGCCGAGACGGCCGGCGACACGACGCTGGCCTATATCCAGCAGTTCCACGACAACAACCAGGACATGGCCAAGGGCGGCCGCATCGGGTTAGTCGCCGGCCAGGCCATCCAGGGCGGCGTCTCCTACTACTCGGGCAAGTATGACGACCAGAACATGCGCGACCTGACCCTGGAGGGCGCCGACTTCTCCTGGGTGACCGATCAATGGGAGGTCCACGGCGAATACGCCAAGGCCCTGGTCGAGAACCCGCAGCCCTACCCGCGCGGCGAGACCGAGGGTTGGCACGTCTGGGCCTGCATGAGCTTCAAGAGCCTCCAGCCGGTCGGCAGCTTCCAGAAGGTCCGGATGACGGACGTTTACCACGACGGCGGCGTCGATCTCGACCGGAGCCGCTGGAGCGCGGGGCTGCGCTACGTCCTGAGCCAGACGCTCTTCGTCAAGTTCGAATACGACTGGAACAAAGAGAAGGGGACCCAGCTCAAGAACAATCAATGGCAGGTCCAGCTGGGGCTGAGCTTCTGAGCCCGGCGGGCCTTCCCAGCAAAGGATAGCATCGACATGGCCAATCTGCTCGTTCTCGGAACTCAATGGGGCGACGAAGGCAAGGGCAAGATCGTCGACCTCCTGACGCCCGCCTTCGACGTCGTGGCCCGCTACCAGGGCGGACACAACGCCGGCCACACCGTCTGGGTGCGCGGCCGCAAGATCGTCCTCCATCTCATCCCCTCCGGCATCCTCCATCCCGGGACGCTCTGCGTCATCGGCAACGGCCTGGTGGTCGCTCCCGCCGCTTTCTTCAAGGAGATCGGCGACCTCGAGGCCCAGGGGGTCGCCGCCGGCCCGGACCGCATCGCCGTCAGCCGCGGCGCCCACCTGATCATGCCCTGGCACCCGATGTCCGAGCGCGTCTCCGAGGACCGGCGCGGCGCGAAGAAGATCGGCACGACCTGCCGCGGCATCGGCCCGGCCTACGAGGACAAGGCGGCCCGGATCGGCGTGAGGGCCGGGGACCTGGCCGACCCGAAGGTCCTGCGCGAGAAGATCGCCGACGCCGCCGCGGCCAAGGGCCCGGCGTTCAAGGCCTTCGGCCTGCCGCCCCTGGACGTCGAGGCCATCTGCCGGGAGTACGCGGGCTGGGCGGAGAAGCTAGGGCCGTACCTCCGCGACGTCTCGCTGCTCCTCGACGAGCGCATGAAGCTCGGCCAGAACGTGCTCTTTGAGGGGGCCCAGGGCGCCCTGCTCGACCTCGACCACGGCACCTATCCGTACGTCACCTCGTCGAGCTCGACGGCCGGCGGGGCCGCGACCGGGCTCGGCGTCGGCCCGCGGGCCATCCACGGCGTCCTCGGCATCACCAAGGCCTACACGACGCGCGTCGGGGAGGGGCCGTTCCCGACCGAGCTCGAGGGCGAGACGGGGCGGACGATCGCCGCTCGCGGCGACGAGTTCGGGGCCACGACGGGCCGGGCCCGCCGCTGCGGCTGGTTCGACGCCGTGGCCGTGCGCTACGCCTGCCGGGTCAACGGGGTCGACCGCATCGCCCTGACCAAGCCCGACGTCCTCGCGGGATTCGCCGAGATCCCGGTCTGCACCGGCTACCGCTACAAGGGCGAACGGCTCGCCAGCTTCCCGCCGGAGCCGTGGATCCTCGAGCAGGTCGTCCCGGAATACCGGGTCATGCCGGGCTGGCCCGAGTCCCTGCACGGCGCGTCCGACCCGGAGGCCCTGCCGAAGACGTTCGCCGAGTATGTCCGCGTCCTGGAGGACCTCGTCGAGGCCAGGGTGGCCATCGTCTCGACCGGCGTCGAGCGGGCCGAGACGGTTTTCCTCGACGGGAAGCTCCAGGGCCTCGTCGACCTGTCCCGGGTCCGGGCGGCGGCGGGCTGAGGGGCGCGGGCATGGGCGGCCGGGCCGTGGAGCGCGTCGAGATCAGCCGCCGGGCCCTCGTCCGCAACATCCGCGGCTTCCGCCGCCTCATCGGGCCGCGGCGGAAGTTCCTGGCCGTGGTCAAGGCCAACGCCTACGGACACGGCCTTCTCGAGGTCGCCGGGATCGCGGCCGGCGAGGGCGTCGACTGGTTCGGCGTCGATTCCGTCGACGAGGGCGCGGCCCTGCGCCGGGCCGGGATCGGGGCCCCCATCCTCGTTCTCGGCTACGCCCCCCTGGCCTCGCTCGAAGAGGCCGTGGCCGCGGACCTGCGCCTCACGGTCTACAACAGGGAAACGGTCGCCCGGCTGGCCGGGCTGGCCGCGCGGCTGAGGAAGACCGTCCGCCTGCACGTCAAGGTCGAGACCGGGACGTGGCGCCAGGGCGTGGCGCCGCGGGACCTGCCGGCCTTTGTCCGCGACATCCGCCGCCGGCCCGGCCTGGTCGTCGAGGGGCTGTCGTCGCATTTCGCCAACATCGAGGACACGACCAGCCACGACTATCCCCGCCGCCAGCTCGAGACCTACCGCGCGGCCTGCCGGGCCCTCGAGGGCGCCGGCCCGCGCCTCCCGCTGAAGCACATGTCCTGCACGGCGGCCGCCATCCTCTTCCCCGAACCGGGCTTCAACCTGGCCCGGGTGGGCATCGGTCTCTACGGCCTCTGGCCCTCGAAGGAGACCTTCCTGTCGTGCCTGCTCGACAGGAGGGAGCCGCTCGCGCTCGAGCCGGTCCTGTCCTGGAAGGCCCGGATCGCCCAGATCAAGAAGGCGCCGGCCGGGGCCGACATCGGCTACGGCTGCACCTACCGGACGACCCGGCCGACCGTGCTCGCGGTCGTTCCGGTCGGCTACTTCGACGGCTACGACCGCGGCCTGTCCAACGCCGCCCACGTGCTCGTCCGGGGCCGGCGGGCGCCCGTGCGCGGCCGGGTGGCCATGGACTTCTTCATGGCCGACGTCACCGACGTCCCCGCCCCGGCGCTCGAGGACGAGGTGACGCTCATCGGCGCCGACGGCCGGGAGCTGATCACGGCCGACGACCTGGCCTCGCTCGCCGGGACCATCAGCTACGAGATCCTGGCCCGCATCAACCCCCTCGTCCCCCGGGTCGTCGTCTAGCAGGGGAGCGGGGAATGCGGCTTCCCTCGGGCCCTTTGAAAAAAACACTACTGGAATTATAGGAATTCGTGTATAATGTCGGCCTGGAGGAGGTGGGCGATGGCCAATGAAGAGAGGACCAAGGCCGCGGCCGCGCCGGTCGAGCTCGACCGCGGAGCGCTCAGCGCGGAGCAGATCGACCTGATGATGACGCATCTGCCAGTCGACGTCTCGTTCGTCGACGAGACCGACACCGTGCGCTATTATTCGGCGTCGCCCGGCCGCATCTTCCGCCGGACGCCGTCGGTGATCGGCCGGAAGGTCCAGAACTGCCACCCGGCCGAGAGCGTCCACATCGTCCAGCGGATCGTCGACGCCTTCCGGAGAGGGGAGCGGGACACGGCCGAGTTCTGGATCGAGCTCCACGGCCGGTTCGTCCACATCCGCTATTTCGCCCTGCGGGACAAGGCCGGAGCGTACCGGGGCGTCCTCGAGGTTTCCCAGGACGCGACGGGCATCCGGGCCCTGCGCGGCGAGCGGCGCCTGCTCGATTGGGACCGGGCCGAGCATCAGGGAGACATCTGACCCGCCGGATGGCGGGCCGATCGATCGTCGCAGGAGGGAGGAACGAGATGGCCACCACGAAAGCGAAGAAGCCGGCTCCGAAGCCCAAGGGCCGGAAGGCCGCGGCCAGGCCGGGGAAGCCCGCGCTCGAGTGCGGCGTCTGCGGCTACCGGCTGATCGTCGACGAGGCCTGCGGCTGCACCGAAGAGCACGTGCTCTTCTGCTGCGGCCAGCCGATGAAGAAAAAGGGCTAGCCCGGCCGGACCGGCCCTGCGCCTTGTCATGCGCCACCGGGCGGCGTAAAATAAGGGGACCAGCGCCCGGACAGACGAGGAGATTTACATGAAAGAGAAGGTCGAACAAGCTTTGTCCAAGATCCGCCCGGCCCTCCAGGCCGACGGCGGCGACGTTGAGCTCGTGGACGTCGGGCCGGACGGCGTCGTCAAGGTCCGCCTGCGCGGCGCCTGCGGCGGCTGCCCGATGTCGCAGCTGACCCTGAAGATGAGCATCGAGCGGATCGTCAAGAAAGAGGTCCCCGAGGTCACGGCCGTCGAAGCCGTCTGATCCCGGCCGCCGCCGGCCGCCGGGGACGGGCCGTCCCGCCGGAGGCCGCCGGAGGGGGAAGGGTCATGAAGAGGATCTATCTCGACCATATCGCGGCTACGCCCGTGCGCCCCGAGGTTCTCGAGGCCATGCGGCCGTTCCTGGCCGACTCGTTCGGCAATCCCCAGAGCCTTCACGCCTGGGGGCGGCAGGCCCAGGAAGCGGTCGAGGCCGCCCGGGCCGAGGTCGCCGCCCTGATCGGGGCCGATCCCGCGGAGATCTACTTCACGGCCAGCGGCAGCGAGGCCAACAACTTCGCCGTCAAGGGCCTGGCCGCGGGCCAGCAGGCCCGGGGCCGGCACCTGGTCGTCTCGGCCATCGAGCACACCTCCGTCCTCAATTCGGTCAAGGCCCTGGAGAAGTCCGGCTTCACGGCCACGCTCGTCCCCGTCGATCGCGAGGGACGGGTGGACCCGGCCGCGGTGGAGAAGGCCCTGACCAGGGAGACCGTCCTGGTCTCGGTGATGACCGCCAACAGCGAGGTCGGGACGATCGAGCCGGCGGCCGAGATCGCCGCTGTCTGCCGGGCCCGCAACATCCTCTTCCACACCGACGCCGTGGCCGCGGCCGGCAGCATCCCGGTCGACGTCAAGGCCCTCGGGGCCGACGCCCTGAGCCTGGCCGGCGACCAGTTCTACGGGCCCAAGGGCGCGGCCGCCCTTTTCGTCCGCAAGGGCGTCCGCATCATGCCGCTCATCGACGGCGGCATCCAGGAGGGCGGGCGCCGGGGCGGCACCGAGAACGTGGCCGGCATCGTCGGGCTGGGCCGGGCCGCCGCCCTGGCCCGGACGGAAATGGCCGCCCGGGCCGCCGCCCTCGTCCCGCTGCGGGACCGCCTGCTCGAGGAGCTGCCCCGGCGCGTCGGGCACGTCCTCGTGACCGGCCCGCGGACCGGCCGGCTGCCCTTCCACGCCAGCTTCTGCGTCGAGTTCGTCGAAGGGGAAGGCATGCTCCTCTTCCTGGACATGAAGGGCTTCGCCGCCTCGAGCGGCTCGGCCTGCACCTCCAAATCCCTCAAGGCCTCGCACGTGCTCCTGGCCATGGGCCTAGACCACGCCACCGCCCAGGGATCGCTCATCTTCAGCCTGATCGACGGGACGAAGGGCGGGGACGTCGAGGCCCTGCTCGAGAGCTTCCCGCCGATCGTCGAACGGCTGCGGGGCATGTCCCCGCTCTATACCGAGTTTCTCAAGCAGCGAGGTTCCTGATGTACAGCGACAAAGTGATGGACCATTTCGCCAATCCCCGCAACGTCGGGATCATCCCCGACGCCGACGGCGTGGGTCAGGTCGGCAATCCGGTCTGCGGCGACATGATGACCTTCTACATCAAGGTCAGGGACGGACGGCTGGCCGACGTCAAGTTCCAGACCTTCGGCTGCGGCGCGGCCATCGCCGTGTCCAGCATGGTCAGCGAGATGGCCAAGGGCAAGACGATCGACGAGGCCCTGGCCATCACCAACGAGCTCGTGGCCCAGGAGCTCGGCGGGCTGCCGAAGAACAAGATGCACTGCTCCAACCTCGGCGCCGACGCCCTGCACGAGGCCATCAGGAATTACCGCGACCGGCAGGCCGGCCTGGTCCCGGCCGGGGCCGCGGCCTCCGACCCGCACGAGCACGACGAGGGGATGGCCTGCCCCTACTGCGACACGGCCCTGGACGAGAAGGACAAGACCTTCTGCCGGGCCTGCCGGATCGAGTTCGAGGAGTGCCCGTCCTGCGGCGGCATAACCAAGAAGGGCGACTCGGCCTGCATCCATTGCGGCCGGCCCCTGCGGGGCGAGGCCTGAGACGATGGACGTCCTCGAGCGGATCGGCGAGCTGAAGCGGCGCGGGAACGCCGTCATCCTGGCCCACAACTACCAGGCCCCGGAGGTCCAGGACGCGGCCGACTTCGTCGGCGACTCCCTCGAGCTCAGCCGCAAGGCCGCCGGGCTCGAAGCCTCGACCATAGTCTTCTGCGGCGTCCACTTCATGGCCGAGACGGCCGCCGTGCTGGCGCCGGGCAAGACCGTCCTCCTGCCCGAGATCGAAGCCGGCTGCCCCATGGCCGACATGATCAACGGCCGCGAGCTCCGGGCCTGGAAGGCCGGCCATCCCGGCCTGCCGGTCGTCTGCTACGTCAACAGCAGCGCCGAGGTCAAGGCCGAGAGCGATGTCTGCTGCACCTCGAGCAACGCCATCGCGGTCGTCAACTCGCTCGGGACCGACAAGGTCCTGTTCGTGCCGGACAAGAACCTGGCCGCCTATGTCGCCCGGGAGACGCACAAGACCGTGATCGCCTGGGACGGCTACTGTTACGTCCATCACCGCTTCACGCCGCGGGACATCGAAGAGGCCCGGGCCCGCCACCCGGAGGCCGAGGTCTGGGTCCACCCGGAATGCCCCATGGACGTCATCGAGCGGGCCGACCGGGTCCTGTCGACCGGCAAGATGGTCGTCGAGGCCCGGACGACGTCCCGCCGGGAGATCGTCATCGGCACCGAGAAGGGCATCATCTACCGCCTGTCCAGGGAGAATCCCGGGGTGAGATTCTATCCGGCCCGCGAGACCGCTCTCTGCGCCCATATGAAAATGACGACGCTCCCCAAGGTCCTGCGGGCCCTGGAGACCGGCACGACCAGGGTCGAGGTCCCCGCCGACGTCGCCGACCGGGCCCGGGGCGCCATCCAGGCCATGATCCGGATCTCCTGATTGATATATTGTCAGCAAAAGGAGAACGCGCCATGATGAAGACGACCGAAGACAACGTCAAGGCCGCCTTGGCCGGCGAGAGCCAGGCTCACGTGAAGTACGCCGCCTTCGCCGGGAAAGCCGAGGCCGAGAAGCTGGCGAACATCGCCCGGACCTTCAAGGCCAATTCCTACGCCGAGCAGGTCCACGCCTCGAACTACGTCAGGATCCTGGGCGCGCTGGGCCCGACCAAGGACAACCTGGCCGCGGCGGAAGGGGGCGAATCGCACGAGATCGCCGAGATGTACCCGGCCTTCATCGCCGCGGCGGAGAACGAGGGCGAAAAAGCGGCCGGGACCTATTTCCGGTACTCCCTGGCCGCGGAGAAGGTCCATGCGGGCATGTACCGGGCAGCCCGCGAGGCGGTCGCGGCGGGCCAGGACATCGCCTTCAAGCCCATCCACGTCTGCTCGGTCTGCGGCTTCACCATGGAAGGCGACGCGCCGGACAAGTGCCCGATCTGCGGCTCGCCCAAGTCCAAGTTCGTCGCCTTCTGAGGCCGGGCCGGCGAAAGGGGAGGGGCCCATGGAGGCCGCGCGACTGCGGATCAAGCCGATCATCAGGCTGCTGCGGAAACACTACCCGGAGGCGCGGACGGCGCTCGAGTTCCGGAACCCGCTCCAGATCCTCGTGGCCACGATGCTGGCCGCCCAGAGCACCGACAAGCTGGTCAACACGGTCACGCCGGCCCTGTTCCGCAAGTACCCGACGGCCGAGGCCTTCGCCCGGGCCGATCGGGCCGAGCTCGAGCGGGAGATCCACGCGACCGGCTTCTTCCGGAACAAGGCCAAGGCCATCATCGGGGCGGCGCAGCGGATCGTCTCGGCCTACGGCGGCGCCGTCCCGGACTCCATGGAGGAGCTGACGACCCTGCCTGGCGTGGCCCGCAAGACGGCCAACATCGTCCTCTCGGCGGGCTACGGCAAGGCGGAAGGGATCGCCGTCGATACCCACGCCCTGCGCCTCTCCCAGCGGCTCGGCCTGAGCGGGGAGAAGGACCCGGTCAAGGTCGAGCGCGACCTCATGGCCCTGGTGCCCCGGCCCGATTGGCTCGATTTCAACTTTCTGCTCGTGGATCACGGCCGGGCCGTCTGCCAGGCCCGCAAGCCGGACTGCCCGGGCTGCTTCCTGAGGCGGCTCTGCCCCTCCGCCGCGGAGTTCTTCCCGGAGCTGGAGGGCCCGTGATCCGCGAGGCGATGCTCTGGGACCCGACCGAGGCCGGCGCGGCGGCCTGCCGGCTCTGCGCCCACCGCTGCGTCATCAAGCCCGGCCAGGCCGGCGTCTGCGCCGTCCGCGAGAACCGTGACGGGCGGCTGGTGACGCTCGTCTACGGCGAGGTCGTGGCCGCCCACGTCGACCCGATCGAAAAGAAGCCCTTCTACCATTTCTTCCCCGGCTCGCGGGCCCTGTCCGTGGCCGCGGCCGGGTGCAACTTCCGCTGCGGCTTCTGCCAGAACTGGCAGATCTCGCAGGCGCCGCGGCGCCCTGGCGGCGGAGTGGCCGGGGAGCCCTTCGAGCCCGAGGCCATCGTCCGCGCCGCCCTGGCCGATGGCTGCCGCAGCATTTCCTACACCTACACGGAGCCGACCATCTTCTTCGAGTACGCCTACGACACGGCCCGCCTGGCCCGCCAGGCCGGCCTCCTCAACAATTTCGTCACCAACGGCTACATGACGGCCGAGGCCCTCGAGGCCGTCCGGCCGTTCCTCGACGCGGCCAACGTCGATCTCAAGGCCTTCCGCGACGAGACCTACCGGAAGGTCTGCGGCGCCCGGCTCGAGCCCGTTCTCGAGACCATCCGGCGGATGCGGGCCGTCGACATCTGGGTCGAGGTGACGACCCTGGTCGTCCCCGGCCTCAACGACGGCCCGGCCGAGATCGAAGGGATAGCCAGGTTCATCGCCTCGGTCGATCCCGACATCCCCTGGCACATCAGCCGCTTCCATCCGGATTTCGAGTACGACCGGACGCCGCCGACCCCCCTGGCCACCCTGCGTGCCGCCGCCGAGACGGGCCGCCGCGAGGGCCTCCGGTACATCTACGTGGGCAACGTCGGCGGCGAGT
Organism: Acidobacteriota bacterium; assembly: GCA_039683095.1. Classification (NCBI taxonomy): domain Bacteria; kingdom Pseudomonadati; phylum Acidobacteriota; species Acidobacteriota bacterium. The sequence continues at coordinate 20,095 of JBDKSB010000003.1, forward strand.
CCGAGGACACGGTTTGCCGGACCTGCGGCGCCGTCCTCATCCGCCGGCGCGGCTTTTCCGTCCTGGCCGACGCCCTGCGGGGCGCGAGCTGTCCCAAGTGCGGCGCCGTCCTGCCCGGGCGCTTCGTCTGAGACCCGGTCGCCGGTCCTTTCCTTCCGCGCCGAATCGGTTATAATGGTGCCTTTTGAGGAGGCCTCATGAACGCTAAGACGCGATTTGGGGCGGTCGTCCTCCTGGCCGCCGCCCTCTCGATCGCCGGCGCGGGCCGGCTCGCGGCCCAGGGCCGCCAGGCCCCGCCGGAATACAAGGAACTTGTCGCCGCCTACCAGATGACCGATCCGGCGGCGCGTCTCAGGGAGTTCGAGCGGATCAAGGCCGCTTATCCGAGCTCGCAGTTCATGGAGGCCATCGAGGGCGGCATCCAGGAATCCAAGGTGGCCCTGGCGGCGAACCTCGAAGACCTGCTGGCGCTGCAGAAGGATTTCCTGGCCGGGGCCCGGGGACCGACCCGGATGCAGAGGCCCGTGGCCATGGGCGCCCAGCTCCTCAACCATCCGCTCGTCGAAACGTTCGACCACGCCAGGGTCCTCGAGACCGTCCTGTCCTACCGGGGCGCCGCGCTCCAGGCCGCGGCCGACCCGGCGGCCTACGAGGGCATCCCCCAGGATCAGCGCGACCAGTTCAAGGCCAACGTCGTCAACGCCGTCGAGCTGCTCACGGCCCGGGCCTGCCTCAACGCCGGGGACGCGGACAAGGCCGAGACCTCGATAGCGGCCTATAAGAAAGGCGGCGGGGCCGCTGGCGGGAACTATTATTATATCCTGGCCGGCATCCTCGAGAACCGGGGCAAGACCGCCGAGGCCGCCGACGCTTATCTGTCCGCCGCGGCCGACGGCTTCAGCGACGCGACTTCGAAGGCCCGGGCGCTCTACGGCCGAGTCCACGGCTCCGAGGCGGGCTTCGAAAACGCTCTCGCGGACCGGCTCAAGGCCCTGCCGTTCAAGCCGGAGCCTTTCAAGGCCCCGGCCGGCTGGAAGGGCAAGACCGTCCTGGCCGAGCTCTTCACCGGCTCGGAGTGCCCGCCCTGCGTCGGCGCCGATATCGCCTTCGACGGGCTCTCCGAGACCATCCCGTCGAAGTACCTGGCGGTCCTGGTGTACCATTTGCCCATCCCGCGGCCGGACCCGATGATAAACCCGGCCTCGACCCTGCGGGCCGGCGCCTACGGCATAGGCAGCACGCCGACGATCGTCATCGACGGCGCCAACAAGTCCGTCGGGGGAGGCAATCGCAGCTCGGCCGAGGGCAAGTTCAAGCAGTTCCGGAGCGTCATCGAGCCGCTCCTGGCCGAGGCGCCCGGCGTGTCCCTGAAGGCCCGGGCCGCGATCGCCGGCGACAAGGTCCAGGTTTCTTTCGACTTCGACAAGGCCGTCACCGGCGTCGAATACCTGCTCGTCCTGGTCCAGGACGAACAGGAGCACGCGGGCGGCAACGGCGTCACGGCCCACCGGATGGTCGTCCGCGATCTCTACGTCCTCGATCCGGCCGCGCCGAAGACGGCCGTGTTCGACCTCGCCGAGTCCGAGAAGAAGACGGACGGCTTCCTGACCGAATTCGAGAAGTCCTACACCCGGATCCCGGGATTCAAGTGGGCCGTCCGGCGGAACGCGATCTCCCGGACCGGCCTGCGGGTCGTCCTGTTCGCGCAGGAGAAGTCCACCGGCCGGGTCCTAAACGCTTTCGTGGCCCCGGTCCAGTAGCCGTCCGGCTGACTTTTCCGGGCGGATGGGCTAGGATATCCCCGGAGGGGGAGAGGCCGCGATGGAGACGGAACGCTACCGGATCCTGCCCCACACCGCCGACGGCAAGTTCCAGGCCTACGGCCGGACCCTCGGGGAGGCCTTCGGGAACGCGGCCCTGGCTCTGGCTTCCCTGATGTGGGATTGGCGCCGGGTCGAGCCCAAGGTCCGGCGCCGGGTCCGCGTCGACGGCATGGACCGGGAACAGCTGCTGGTCAAGTTCCTCGGCGAGATCGTCTTTCTTTTCGAAGCCCGCCGGTTCCTTCTCGGCCGGGTGGACGAGGTCGAGATCAGGCCCGGCTCCGGGCGCCTCAGCCTCGAAGCCGTCCTGGCCGGAGAGACCCTGTCCGCCCGCCACGAACTCCACGGCGGCGTCAAGGCGGTGACCTACCACGACCTCAGGATCGAGGAGCGCGGCGGCTTCACGGTCCAAGTTGTCGTGGACATGTGAGGCGGCCATGGACCTGCGCCGGATCGACGACAACACCTGGGAGATACCGGCCGAGGGCCCGATGCGGGTCCCGGCCGTCATCTACGCCTCGGCCCGCCTCCTCGACGACATCCGGCGGGACCAGACGCTGGTCCAGGCCCGCAACGTCGCCTGCCTGCCGGGCCTGGTCCGCCGGTCCTTCGTCATGCCCGACGCCCACCAGGGCTACGGCTTCCCGATCGGCGGCGTGGCCGCCTTCGACCCAGACGACGGGATCATCTCGCCGGGCGGCGTCGGCTACGACATCAACTGCGGCGTCCGCCTGCTCCGGACGGACTACACGGAGGCGGATGTCGGCGCCAGGCGCCGGGAGCTCCTGGCCGAGATATTCAAGGAAGTGCCGGCCGGGGTGGGCAAGGGCGGCGTGACCAGGCTCAGCCGGGCCGTGCTGCGCGATATCCTGGCCCGCGGGGCGGAGTGGGCCGTCGGGAACGGCTACGGCTGGGCCGAGGACCTGGAGCGGACCGAGGAGCGCGGCCGGATGAAGGACGCGTCCGTCGAGGACGTTTCCGAGCGGGCCCTGGAGCGGGGCGTCCCCCAGCTCGGGACGCTCGGCGCGGGCAACCATTTCCTGGAGATCCAGAAGGTCGACCGGATCTACGACCAGGAAGCGGCCCGGGCCTTCGGGGTCGCGGCCCCGGGCCAGATCATGGTCATGGTCCACTGCGGCAGCCGCGGCCTGGGCCACCAGGTGGCGACCGATTTCATCGAGATCATGGAGAACGCCTTCGGCGTGGCCGGGCTGCCCGACCGCGAGCTCGTCCACGCCCCGTTCACGTCGGCCGAGGGCCGGCGCTATTACCGGGCCATGTGCGCCGCGGTCAACTACGCCTTCGCCAACCGCCAGATGATCGCCCACTGGATCAGGGACGTCTTCGCCAGGGTCCTGGGCAGCGCCGAGGGCATGGACCAGGTCTACGACGTCTGCCACAACGTGGCCAAGGTCGAGGAGCACGAAGTCGACGGCCGGCCGCGGCGGCTCGTCGTCCACCGCAAGGGCGCGACGCGCAGCTTCGGGCCGGGCCGGCCCGAGGTCCCGGCGGCCTACCGGGCCGTCGGCCAGCCGGTCATCATCCCCGGCAGCATGGGCACGGCCTCGTTCCTCCTGGCCGGGACGAAGCAGGCCGAGGGCCTGAGCTTCGCCTCGACCGCCCACGGCGCCGGCCGGGTCATGTCGCGGCACGAGGCCCTGCGGCGCTTCCGCGGCGAGACGATCCGCGACGATCTGGCCCGGCGGGGCATCGAGCTCCGGTCGACGAACTGGAAGGGCGTCGCCGAGGAGGCGGCCGAGGCCTACAAGGACGTCGAGGAGGTCGTGCGCGTCTCGAACGAGGTCGGCCTGGGCCGCCTCGTCGCCAGGCTCCTGCCGCTCGGGGTCATGAAGGGCTGAGAGCGCGCCGCTGCGTCGCGCCCTCGGCTGATGTAGTTTGACAAAAACGGCGACGGACTCTAAGGTAGAGGGACCATGAAAGTGGTCCTGGCCGGATACAACGTCGACAGCGTCGTCCTCGACGAGCTCAAGCGGAATTCGCCGACGCGCCAGGACGCGACCCCCGAGACCCTGTCGGCCTCCTACGCCCGGATCTCGCGCGATCCGCGCCCGGTCGACGAGCTGCGGGCCGCGGCCCGGGCCGAGGTCGACCGGAGCCGGCGGTCCAACCAGGCCATCATCTTCAGGATGGGCCACCATTCGGTGGCCGAGCACGCCGTTTTCAACTTCGACGTCATCGGCGTCAGCCGGCTGGCCATCGAGGAGATCGAGCGCTTCCGGCTGATGTCCTTCACCGAAAAGTCCCAGCGCTACATCACGCTCGGCGAGGACTTCGTCGTCCCCGAGGAGGTCCGCCGGGCCGGACTCGAGGGCATTTTCACCGGCGCGGTCCGGGCCCAGAACGCCCTTTACCACAAGCTTTACGCCCGCCTCAAGCCCTTCGTCTTCGCCAAGCACGCCGGCGCCGCGGCCGACCCGCGCAACCACGCCGTCCTCGACGGCTGGGCCAAGGAGGACGCCCGTTATGTCGTCAGCCTGGCCACGGAAGGCCAGCTGGGGCTGACGGCCAACGCCCGCAGCCTCGAGCTCGTCATTCGCCGCTTCGCCGCCAAGGGGCTGGCCGAGCTCCGGGAACTCAACGCCCGGCTCTATGATCTGGCCAAGGAGGCCGCGCCCTCGATCATCCTGTTCACCGACCCAAGCCCGTTCGACGCCGAAACCTATGACGACTTGGCCGGGGCCGCGGCCGCCTGGGGGGAGCCCGGCCGGCGGCCGGCCCGTCGGCGCCGGGCCTCGGCGCCGGGCGTCGTCCTGGCCGGCGCTCCGGCCGACGGCGACCAGCGGGTCATCGCCGCCCTGCTCCATTCGGTCACCCGCTGGCCCTACCGGGAATGCCTGGACCGGGCCGGCCGGGCCAGGCCGGCGGCCCGCCGGGACATCGTCCGCCGGGCCCTGGCCCGGATGGAGTTCTACGATTTCCCGCCCCGGGAATTCGAGCACGCCGATCTCGTCTACGATCTCGTCCTGTCGGCCTCCTGCTTCGCCCAGCTCAAACGGCATCGCATGGCCACGCTGACCTGGCAGCGCTACGATCCCGGCCTGGGCGTCACCGTCCCGCCGTCGGTCCGCGAGGCCGGGGGCGAAAAGGATTTCCTGGAGGTCATCGACCGGACGAACGAGACCCACGCCCGGCTGGAGAAGGAGATCGGGCCGGCCGCCGATTACGTCCTGACCAACGCCCACCGGCGCCGGGCCCTGCTCAAGCTCAACGTCCGGGAGCTCTACCACGTCTCGCGCCTGCGCCAGGATGAGTCGGCCCAGTGGGAGATCCGCGGCCTCGCGGCCGCGATGTCCCGCCAGGCCGCCCGGGTCATGCCGCTGGCCTGTCTCCTGATCGGCGGCAAGGACGCCTATCCGGGGATCTACGCCAAGGTCTTCGGCCGTCCGCCGAAGATGGTCCCGCCCCGGATCCTGAAGTAGGCGTCCCGGCCGTCGGCGCGGAGGGGAGGGATGGAGCGGCCGTGCCGGACCGGGGCGCGTCAGGCCCCGGGCCCGAGGATGAACACGCGGCGGCCCCGGACCTCGAGCCGGCCCTCGAAATAGAGCTTGACGGACTCGGGATAGATCTTGTGCTCCTCGACGAGGATGCGGGCCGCCAGCGTCTCCTCCGTGTCGTCCTGGAGCACCGGGACGCAGGCCTGGAGGATGATCGGGCCCATGTCGACCTCGGCGGCCACGAAGTGGACCGTGCAGCCCGAGAAGCGGACGCCCCAATCGATAGCCCTCTGCTGGACATGGAGGCCGGGAAAGGCGGGGAGGAGGGCCGGGTGGATGTTGAAGATGCGGTTCCTGAAGGCGTCGCACAGGGCCGGCGTCAGGACCCGCATGTAGCCGGCCAGGCAGACGAGGTCGATCCGCCGCTTCTCGACCTCGGCGATGATCGCCCGGTCGTAGTCTTCGCGGGAAGCGAAGAGCTTGGGATCGAGGAAGAGGGTCTCGAGCCCCCATTCCCGGGCCTTGAGCAGGCCCGGGGCGTCGGCCTTGTTGCTAAGGACCAGGGCGATCTCGGCGTTGACGGCGCCGCGGGCCGCGGCCTCGCGGATGGCCATGAAGTTCGAGCCCCGGCCGGACAGCAGGACGGCGACGCGGCCCTTCTTGCGCGGGCTGCGGAAGACGGCTTCGTCCATGGCGCCCCCTAGGTCCGGACCTTGAAATAGGCCGGCAGGCTGTCCTTCCAGGCATGGAAGGCCGCGTCGACCGAAATATGCAGGATCTCCCGTCCCCGCCGGCTGACGATCAGGGCCGTCCCGCCGGCGCGGCCGATGGCCCGGGCCGGCACGCCGCGTCCCTCGGCCATCTCCAGGAACCGGGCCAGATCGGCCTTCCGGCAGGTGACCAGGACGCGGGACTGGGTCTCGCTGAAGAGGAGGACGTCGTCCCGCATCCCGCCGCCGTCGAGCTCGACGGCGCAGCCGATCCGGCCGTCGCCGTGGAACGCGCATTCGGCCAGGGCCACGGCCAGCCCGCCCTCCGCGAGGTCGTGGGCCGAACGGACGAGCCCGGCCTCGATGGCCTCGAGCAGGAACTCCTGGTGGCGCTTTTCCCGTTCGAGGTCGATCGCCGGCGGCGCGCCGGCCTCGAGGCCGTGGACGGCCCGGAGGTATTCCGAGCCGCCGAGCTCGCCGAGCGTCTCGCCGACCAGCACCACGGCGTCGCCGGCGGCCCGGAAGCCCGGCCGGACGGCCCGGCCGACGTCGTCGATGAGGCCGACGACGCCCAGGACCGGGGTCGGATGGATGGACAGCCCCTCGGTGTCGTTATAGAAGCTGACGTTGCCGCCGGTGACCGGGATGGCGAAGGTCCGGCAGGCCTCGGCGATGCCGTTGACGGCCTGCTCGAACTGGCCCATGACCTCGGGCTTCTCGGGATTGCCGAAGTTCAGGCAGTTGGTGACGCCGATCGGCCGGGCGCCGACGCAGGCCAGGTTGCGGCAAGCCTCGGCCACGGCGATCCGGGCCCCGGTCCGGGGGTCGAGCCGGGTGTAGAGCCCGTTGCCGTCCAGGGTCATGGCCAGAGCCTTCTTCGAGCCCTTGATGCGGAGCACGGCCGCGTCGGCCCCGGGCAGGAAGACCGTGTTGACCTGGACCATGTGATCGTACTGGCGGAAGATCCACTCCTTGTCGGCGACGGTGGGCGAGGCCAGGACCGTGAGCAGGGCCTGATTGAGGTCGCCGGGCGCGGCCAGCGTCTCGAGCGGCGGAAGGGGCGGGGGAGGGGCGGGCGCGGCGATGGGCCGGTTGTAGGCCGGGCAGAGGTTGACCACGGCGTCGACCGGGATGTCGACGACGACCTCGCCCTTGAACGAGATGCGGGCCCGGCCGCCCTCGACGACCTCGCCGACGACCGGCGCGTCGAGGTCCCACTTGGCGAAGGCCGCCTGGACGGCGGCGACCTTCCCGGGCTCGGCCACGATGAGCATGCGCTCCTGCGACTCCGAGAGCAGGATCTCGTAGGGGGTCATGCCGCTTTCGCGCTGGGGCACCTTGTCGAGGTCGAGGACGACGCCCATGCCGCCCTTGGCCGCCATCTCGGTCGTCGAGCAGGTCAGGCCGGCCGCGCCCATGTCCTGGATGCCGACGATGAGGTCGCGGTCCATGACCTCGAGGCAGGCCTCGACCAGGAGCTTTTCCTTGAACGGGTCGCCGACCTGGACGTTGGGGCGCTTCTGCTCCGTGTCCTTGCCGAACTCGGCCGAGGCCATGGTCGCGCCGTGGATGCCGTCGCGGCCGGTCTTGGCCCCGACGTAGAGGACCTTGTTGCCGGCCCCCTCGGCCTTGGCGTAGAAGATCTTGTCCTTGTCGGCCAGGCCGAGGCAGAAGACGTTGACCAGCGGGTTGAGGGCGTAGCAGGGATCGAAATAGACCTCGCCGCCGACGGTCGGGACGCCGATCGAGTTGCCGTAGCCGGCGATGCCGGAAACGACGCCCTCCATGATCGAGCGGTTCTTCGGGTCGTCGGGCGGGCCGAAGCGCAGCGAGTCCAGGACGGCGATCGGCCGGGCGCCCATGGTGAAGATGTCCCGGAGGATGCCGCCGACGCCCGTGGCCGCGCCCTGGTAGGGCTCGATGTACGACGGGTGGTTGTGGGACTCGATCTTGAAGACGACGACCTGGCCGTCGCCGATGTCCAGGACGCCGGCGTTCTCGCCGGGCCCCTGGACGACGTGCTTGCCATCGGTCGGGAACTTCTTGAGATGGACGCGCGAGCTCTTGTAGCCGCAGTGCTCGGACCACATGACCGAGAAGATGCCGAGCTCGGTCAGGTTCGGCTCCTTGCCGATCAGCTCGACGATGAGCTTGTACTCGTCTTCGGTCAGGTTATGCCGGTCGAGGACGGATTTATCGATCATGGCGGACCTTCTTGCGGGGGGCGGGGCGCCGGGCCGGCCGGCCCCGCTCGATGCTGAGGATGAGGGACTCGAAGATCGTCCGGCCGTCCCGGCTGCCGAGCAGGGACTCCGCGGCCCGCTCCGGGTGGGGCATCAGGCCGAGGACGTTGCCCTCCCTGTTCCGGATGCCGGCGATGTTGCCGAGGGAGCCGTTGATGTTGGCCTCGGCGGTGACGTTGCCGCCGGGATCGCAGTAGCGGAAAACGACCTGGCCGTTCCGCTCGATCTCGGCCAGCGTCCGGGCCGGGGCGTAGTAGTTGCCGTCGAAGTGGGCGATGGGGATGCGCAGGACCTGGCCCTTTCGTCCGGCCCGGGTGAAGTCCGTCCGGGCGTCCTCGATCCGGACGTGGACGTGCTGGCAGAGGAACTTGAGGTTCTTGTTCCGGAGCATGGCCCCGGGCAGGAGGCCGAGCTCGAGCAGGATCTGGAAGCCGTTGCAGATGCCCAGGACGCGGCCGCCGCCGCGGGCGAAGGCCTTGACCTCCTGCATGAGCGGGGAGAAGCGGGCGATGGCCCCCGAGCGGAGGTAGTCGCCGTAGGAGAACCCGCCCGGCAGGACGACGCAGTCGACGCCCTGGAGGTCGTGGTCCTTGTGCCAGAGCATGACCGTCGGGCGCTTCATCACGTCCTTCAGGGCGTGGAGCGCGTCGAAGTCGCAGTTGGAGCCGGGGAATTGGACGACGCCGAACTTCATGGCAGCGACCTCAGCGGCCCTTGATGATTTCCCAATCGAACTTCTCGATGATGGGATTGGCCAGGACCCGGCGGGAGATCTCGGGGACCAGGTCCTCGGCCTCCTTCCGGGTGACGCCTTCGAGGTCGAGCTCGAAGACCTTGCCCTGGCGGACGTCCGTGACCGCGGCGTAGCCCATCGTGTGGAGAGCGTTCTTGACGGTCTGGCCCTGGGGGTCGAGGACGCTGTCCTTGAACGAAACGAGGATCCGTACTTTCATCGGAGAACCCTTTCGAAGATGTAGTCGATCTTGGCGAGATACGGGTCGAGCGCGAAGCAGGCGGCCGTCTCCTTCGGGCCGAGGACCTTGGCGACGTCGGGGTCGGCCGCGACGAGGGCCCGGAAGTCGAGGTTCTCGTTCCAGGCCTTGAGGCTGTTGCGCTGGACGATCTGGTAGGCCGCCTCGCGGCTCAGGCCCTTCCGGGTCAGGGCCAGGAGAACGCTCTGGGAGAAGATGAGGCCCCGCGTGGCGTCGATGTTGGCCCGCATGCGCTCGGGGTGGACGACCCAGTGGGCGACGATGTCGGCGGCGTCGGCCAGCAGGAAATCGGCGGCGATGAACGAATCCGGGAAGACGATCCGCTCGGCCGAGGAGTGGGAGATGTCGCGCTCATGCCAGAGGACCATGTTCTCGAGGCCCACCCCGGCGTTGGCCCGGACGACCCGGGCCAGGCCCGAGATCCGCTCGGAGCGGACGGGGTTCTTCTTGTGGGGCATGGACGACGAGCCCTTCTGGCCCTTGGTGAACGGCTCCTCGAGCTCGAGGACCTCGGTCCGCTGGAGGTGGCGGACCTCGACCGCGATCTTCTCGACGGTCGTGGCCAGGAGGGCCAAGGCCGAGAGGACCTCGGCGTGGCGGTCGCGCTGGAGGACCTGGGTCGAGACCCTGGCCGGCTCGAGGCCGAGCTTCCTGAGGGCGATGACCTCGACGCGGGGATCGAGGTGGATGAACGTGCCCACCGAGCCGGAGATGCGGCCGACGGAGATCGTCTTCAGGGCGTGCTCGAGGCGGTCGATGTGGCGGCCGACCTCCTCGTACCAGACGAGGATCTTGAAGCCGAAGGTGATCGGCTCGGCGTGGACGCCGTGGGTGCGTCCGATGCAGACGGTCTTGCGGTGCTTGACGGCCTGGCGCTTGAGCAGGCGGTGGAAGGCCCGCAGGTCGGCCAGCAGCTTTTCGAGCGATTCCTTGATGAGGAGCGACAGGGCCGTGTCGACGACGTCGTAGGAGGTCAGCCCGAGGTGGATGTGGCGCGAGGCGGGGCCGACCTTCTCGGCGACAGAGGTCAGGAAGGCGATGATGTCGTGCTTGACGACCTTCTCGATCTCGTCGATGCGCTTGACGGAGAAGCCGGCCTTGCCCCGGATGACGCGCAGGTCGGCCTGGGGGATCTTCCCCAGGCGGGCCCAGGCCTCGCAGACGGCCAGTTCGACGTCGAGCCAGCGGCGGTACCTGTTCTCCTCGGTCCAGATCGCCCCCATGACCGGGCGGGTATAGCGTTCGATCATCTCGATACAGCCTTTCTTGGAATGGTCGGATGATAGCACAAAAACGGGGGACACGGAACCGGTTCCCCGCAAAAACCGGGCGCGGGCCGCGTTCCGGCCCTATCCGCGGCGCCGGCCGAAAAGAAGCCCTTGACAAGCCCCCTGATTTCCTCTAGCATAGCTCTCGGTCGTTCTATATATTTCAGATTAAATCTCTGAATAAAAAGAACACTTTCGAGCTCGAGAAGAGAGGTTTTGTTCATTTTTAGCTTCGTCTTCTCGGCATTTCCCCCGATTTAGCAGGTGAGCGGCGAGACGAGTGGAGGGAACGCCAGCGTAGCTCAGCAGGTAGAGCGGCTGATTTGTAATCAGCGGGTCAGGGGTTCGAATCCCTTCGCTGGCTTAGACGGGCGATCGAAGGCGAGAACGATGTACCATAATGCGGGCAGGTTCCAGAGTGGCCAAATGGGACGGGCTGTAAACCCGTTGCGGAAACGCTTCGGAGGTTCGAATCCTTCCCTGCCCATTTTCCTCTGCTTCTTAACGGATCGGGACGGCTGCGGATCTATGAAGAGGCCGGGGGGCGCGGGAATAGCTCAGTTGGTAGAGCGTCAGCCTTCCAAGCTGAACGTCGCGGGTTCGAATCCCGTTTCCCGCTCTTTTTCGAGGTTGCCGGGCCCAAGTAGCTCAGTTGGTAGAGCACGTCCTTGGTAAGGACGGGGTCACCAGTTCAATTCTGGTCTTGGGCTCTCTTATGATTCCGATAAAGGCCCGCCGGGGCCGGGAAGGACCGATATGCGAGAGATCATCACGCTCCAGTGCGGCGAGTGCAAGAGGCGCAACTACAGCACGACCAGGAACAAGAAGAAGCAGACGGAAAAGCTCGAGACGAACAAGTACTGCCCGGCCTGCCGGAAGCACACGGCCCACAAGGAATCCAAGTAACAGGACGACAGGTGAGTAGCTCAATTGGTAGAGCAGCGGTCTCCAAAACCGCAGGTTGCGGGTTCGAGCCCTGCCTCACCTGCCATGATCGCTCCCGGAGGAGGGGAGGCCGGGCCTGACGGCCCGGGTTTCCGAAAGAGAGACCCCCATGAGTGAGACGAAGCTTCGCTGGTACAAGCGGTTCTGGAATTTCCTCAAGGACGTCTGGGCCGAGCTCAAGCGGGTGACCTGGCCGTCCAAGAACGAGGTCGTCAACACGACCATCGTCGTCATCGCCGCCACGATCTTCTTCGGATTCTACCTGTTCTTCATGGACGTCATCTTCGCCTGGCTCCTCAATCAGGTCAAGAACCTCTTCGGGTGAGGCAAGGATTCGGACGATGGCAAAGAACTGGTTTGTCGTTCACACCTACTCGGGCTTCGAGAAGTTCGTGGCCGAGTCGATCCGGCAGAAGGCCATCGAATGCCACCTCGAGGACCAGGTCGGGCAGATCATCATCCCGACCGAGGACGTCATCGAGATCCGGGCCGGCAAGAAGGTCGTCTCGACCAAGCGCTCCTATCCCGGCTACATCCTCGTCGAGATGGAGATGAACGACGAGAACTGGCTCATGATCCGGCAGGTCCCGAAAGTGACGGGCTTCGTCGGCTCGGGCCGGACGCCGACCCCCCTGAGCAAGAAGGAGGTCGGCCAGATCGTCGAGCACATGGAGACGACCTCGGAGAAGCCCAAGCCCAAGCATTCGTTCGAGAAGGGCGAGGCCGTCCGCATCATCGACGGCCCGTTCTTCAACTTCAACGGGATCGTCGAAGAGGTCCACCCCGAGCGCAGCACGCTCAAGGTCCTGGTCACCATCTTCGGCCGGTCGACCCCGGTCGAGCTCGAGTTCCTGCAGGTGGAAAAGCTTTAGGAGGCCGTTCATGTCGAAAGAAGTCGTCGCCAAGATCAAGCTGGAGATCGTCGCCGGGCAGGCCAGCCCCGCGCCCCCCGTCGGGCCGGCCCTGGGCCAGCACGGCGTCAACATCATGGGCTTCGTCCGGGAGTTCAACGACCGGACGAAGAAGATGGACGAGGGCACGGTCGTCCCCGTCCTCATCACCGTCTTCAAGGACAAGTCGTTCAACTTCGTCGTCAAGACCCCTCCCGCCTCGTACCTCCTGAAGAAGGCGGCCGGCATCGCCAAGGGCTCCGGCACGCCGAACAAGGAGAAGGTGGGCAAGGTCACCGCGAAGCAGATCGAGGAGATCGCCAGGATCAAGCTGGCCGACCTCAACGCCTACGACGTCGAGGCGGCCAAGAAGATCATCGAGGGCACGGCCCGCAACATGGGACTGGAGATCATCAGTGAGTAAGCACGGCAAGAACACCATCAAGGCCCGCGAGGTCAAGGGGACCGAGGCCCGGACGTACACCCTCGAGGAGGCCGTCGGCCTGCTCAAGAAAGCCCACTTCGCCAAGTTCGACGAATCGGTCGACATGGACATCCGGCTGGGGGTCAATCCCAAGTATTCCGACCAGATGGTCCGCGGCACGGTCGTCCTGCCCCACGGCACGGGCAAGACCAAGAAGATCTGCGTCATCGCCGCGGGCGAGAAGATCAAGGAGGCCGAGGAGGCCGGGGCCGATTACTTCGGCGGCGACGACATCATCGAGAAGATCGCCGGCGGCTGGATCGACTTCGACGTCGTCATCGCCACGCCCGACGTCATGCGCGGCGTCGGCAAGCTCGGCCGCATCCTGGGGACCAAGGGCCTCATGCCCAATCCCAAGTCCGGCACGGTCACCTTCGACGTCCGCAAGGCCGTCGAGGAGACCAAGGCCGGCAAGGTCGAGTTCCGGGTCGACAAGACGAGCATCGTCCACTCCACGGTCGGCAAGGTCTCCTTCCCCGAGGCCAAGCTGGTCGACAACCTGAAGACCTTCATCCAGGCCATCGTCCACGCCAAGCCGCCGGCCGCCAAGGGCAAGTACATCAAGACGATGTTCGTGTCCTCGACCATGGGCCCGTCCTTCCGGATCGCCGAGGACATTCTCGAGAGCTAGAGGAGAGCGCCGTGAAGAAGGAAGCCAAGATCCCCGTCGTCGAGACGCTCGGGCGCCTGTTCGAGACGAACGACACCTATTACCTGATCGATTTCAAGCGGATGAAGGTGGCCCAGGCCGTCGAGCTGCGCAAGACCCTGCGCAAGGCCGGCTACGCCTACAAGGTCATCAAGAACCGGCTGGCCCTGCGGGCCCTGGGCGAGAAGTGCCCCGAGGCCCTGCGGCCGGTCTTCCAGAAGCCGACGGCCGTCGCCTTCGCCGACAAGGACCCCATCGCCCTGGCCAAAATCCTCAAGGACTTCTCCAACCAGGGCAAGGTCCTGGCCGTCAAGGGCGGCCAGATCGAGGGCCGGATCATGCCCTCGGAGAGGTTCGACGAGGTCACCAAGCTCGGCTCCCGCCGGGAGCTGCTGGGCAAGGTGGGCTATCTCATGGCCAACCCGCTGCACCGGCTCATGCGGACCCTCCAGGCGCCCCTGGGCAACCTGGGGATCCTGCTCAGCGAGCTGAAGAAGACGAAAAACACCTGAAATCTCATATTATTAAGGAGAGCGTGACATGGAAAAACTCACCAAGGAACAGTTCTTCGCCCACCTGGACAGCCTGACGATCCTCGAGCTTGCGGACTACATCAAGGAGTTCGAGAGCCGGTACGGCATCAGCGCCGCCGCCGCCGCCCCGGTCATGATGGCCGGCGCCGCCCCCGCCGCCGAAGCCGCCAAGGCCGAAGAGAAGACCGAGTTCACGGCCGTGCTCAAGTCGGTCGGCGACAAGAAGATCAACGTCATCAAGGTCGTCCGCGAGGTCACGAACCTCGGGCTCAAGGAAGCCAAGGACCTCGTCGACGGCGCCCCCAAGCCGCTCAAGGAAGCCGTGAGCAAGGAAGAGGCCGAGGCCATCAAGGCCAAGTTCGCCGAAGTCGGAGCCGTCATCGAGATCCAGTAAGTGACCTATTTGGCTGAGCGTCCGTCGGGCCGGTGCCGGAAACAAGGACACTCGATCTCTGCGTGAGAGTGAGACAGAATGGCCAAAGAACCTAGACAACCGTACCGCGAGAGGGTCGACTTCTCGAAGATCAAGGCGGTCTTCCCGATGCCGGACCTTCTGGACATCCAGACGCAGTCCTACCGCGATTTCCTCCAGATGGATCTCATGCCCGAGGAGCGGAAGGACGCCGGCCTCCAGGCCGCGCTGAAGGATGTCTTCCCGATCTCCGATTTCAAGGAGACGACGGAGCTCGAATTCCTGAGCTACTCGATCGGGACGTGGGAATGCAAGTGCGGGCGGCTCAAGGGGGTCGAGAACTCCCGGGCCAAGTGCACGGCCTGCCAGACCCTGCTCCCCGCGGACATGGAGATCTCCGAGAAGGAGGTCTGCCCGTTCTGCGGCGCGGCCCGGAAGATCGAGCTGCCGCTCTGCGAGCACTGCGGCGACCGCGTCGGGCTGCGGATCAAGTACACCCCGATGGAGTGCATCCAGAAGGGCTACACCTATTCCATCCCCCTCAAGCTCAAGGTCCAGCTCGTTTCCTGGGACAAGGACGCCACGACCAAGGCCAAGCGGCTCAAGCACATCAAGCAGCAGGAAGTCTATTTCGGCGACATCCCGCTCATGACCGACAAGGGCACGTTCATCTTCAACGGCATCGAGCGGGTCGTCGTCAGCCAGCTCCAGCGCTCGCCGGGCGTGTTCTTCCGCCAGGCCGAGACCAAGGGCTTCTATATCGCCAAGATCATCCCGTACCGGGGCGCCTGGGTCGAGTTCGAGCACGACGCCAAGAACCTGCTCTGGGTCCGCCTGGACCGCAAGAAGAAGTTCCTGGCCACCGTCTTCCTCCGGGCCCTCGGCTACGGCAGCGACGAGGAGATCCTCCGGCTCTTCCACAAGGTCGCCAAGGTCGTGGTCGAGGACGGCAAGCTGTTCTGGGAGGTCGGGGACGGCCTCCTCGGCCGGACCCCGGCCGAGGACGTCATGGACGCCAAGGGCCGCAAGGTCCTGGCCCCGGCCAAGAAGAAACTGACCGCCGAGACGCTGGCCGCCCTCAAGGAAGCCGGCGTCAGCCGCGTCCCCGTCAGCAAGAAGGACATCATCGGCGCCTATTCCCTGGCCGCCATCAAGGGCAAGGTCCGGACCAACGAGCCCATCGAAGACACCTCGCTCGAGATCCTGACGGCCCGGGGCGAGCCCTTCGAGGTCTTCTATCCCGAGGAGGACCGGGCCGGCCTGATCATCAGCACGACGCTCAAGAAGGACCTGCGCAAGGACACGCCCTCGGCCCTCGGCGAGATCTACCGCAAGCTGAGGCCCGGCGAGCCCCACACCCAGGAGAGCGCCCACAACCTGTTCCAGAGCCTGTTCTTCAATCCCCAGAAATACAACTTCTCCCGCATCGGCCGGCTGAAATTCAACATCAAGCTCGGCCTAGAGACGCCGCTCGAGGAGAAGACCCTCGGCAAGCAGGATTACGTCGAAGTCCTCAAGTACCTGCTCAACCTGCGCTTCGGCGAGGGCGCGGTCGATGACATCGACCACCTCGGCAACCGGCGCGTCCGCTCGGTCGGCGAGCTGGTCGAGAACGCCTTCCGCATCGGGCTGACCCGCATGGAGCGGACGATCAAGGAGAAGATGACCATCACCGCGGACCTGGCGGCGGCCATGCCCCAGGACCTCATCAACTCCAAGCCGGTCATCGCCGCCCTCAAGGAGTTCTTCGGCAGCTCCCAGCTCTCCCAGTTCATGGACCAGATCAACGCCCTGGCCGAGATCACCCACAAGCGCCGCCTCTCGGCCCTCGGCCCCGGCGGCCTCAGCCGCGAGCGGGCCGGCTTCGAGGTCCGCGACATCCAGACCTCGCACTACGGCCGCATCTGCCCGGTCGAGACGCCTGAAGGCCCGAACATCGGCCTGATCTCCTCGCTCAGCTGCTTCGCCCGGGTCAACGAGTACGGCTTCATCGAGACCCCCTACCGCAAGGTCGACAGCGGCCGCATCATCGACTTCGTCCAGGTCCTCCACCCCGGCAGCAGCGAGTACAAGATCGGCGACGTCGTCAAGAAGGACGAGATGGCCAAGGTCGTCGAGCGGCTCAAGGCCGAGAAAGCCCGCCGCCTGCCGACGGTCGAGCCCTATTGCTACTACCTGACGGCCTGGGAAGAGGAGAAATACAACATCGCCCAGGCCAACGCCCCCGTCGACGAGCGCGGCCGGTTCCTGAACGACCTCGTCAGCGCCCGCGAGAAGGGCAACTTCAAGAACATCCCCCGCGAGCAGATCCACTACATCGACGTCTCGCCCAAGCAGCTCGTCTCCCTGTCCGCGGCCCTGATCCCGTTCCTCGAGCACGACGACGCCAACCGGGCCCTGATGGGCTCGAACATGCAGCGCCAGGCCGTGCCCCTCATCCGGCCGGAGGCCCCCCTGGTCGGCACCGGCATCGAGGACCTGGTCGCCGTCGGCTCCGGCGACGTGGTCGTCTGCAAGCGCAGCGGCACGGTCGGCTTCGTCGACGCCGAGCGGATCATCGTCCGCGTCGACGAGAAGGAGGGCGGCCGGGGCTACGACGTCGGCACCGACCTCTACACCCTGACCAAGTTCCTGCGGACCAACCAGAACACCTCGACCAACCACCGGCCCATCGTCCGCAAGGGCGACAAGGTCGCCCGCGGCCAGGTCCTGGCCGACAGCTCCTGCACCGACGGGGGCGAGCTGGCCCTCGGCCGCAACGTCCTCTGCGCCTTCATGCCCTGGCGCGGCTACAACTACGAGGACGCCATCATCGTCAGCGAGAAGCTCATCAAGGACGACGCCTTCACCTCCCTCCATATCGTCGAGGAGACCATCGAGGCCCGCGACACCAAGCTCGGCCCCGAGGAGATCACCCGCGACATCCCCAACGTCCCGGAGAACCTGCTCCGCAACCTCGACGAGAACGGCATCGTCCGCATCGGCGCCCACGTCAAGTCCGGCGACATCCTCGTCGGCAAGGTCGCGCCGAAGGGCGAGACGCAGCTGTCGCCCGAGGAGAAGCTGCTCAAGGCCATCTTCGGGGAGAAGGCCCTGGACGTCAAGGACGCCTCCCTCTACTGCTCGCCCGGCGTCGAGGGCACGATCATCGACGTCCGCATCTTCTCGCGCCGGGGCATCGAGAAGGGGCCCCGGGCCAAGGCCATCGAGAAGGACGAGATCGGGACGCTCAAGCGCAACCTCGACGACGAGATCCTGATCATGGAGCACGAGAAGTGGGACAAGGTCCGGGCCCTGCTCAAGGGTTCGACCGTCGAGAAGGCCCAGAAGCTAGAGGACCTGAGCCTGGAGAAGGGCGCCAAGCTGACCGACAAGGTCCTCGAGTCCCTCGAGTTCGAGGACGTCCTCAAGCTCAAGCTCAACGACGACGAGGCCCGCGACCGCGAGATCAAGGACCTCGACAAGAAGGTCAAGCGCCAGATCGAGGCCCTCCGCGGTATCTTCAAGGAGAAGGTCGAGAACCTCAAGAAAGGCGACGAGCTTTCTCCCGGGGTCATCCAGTCGATCAAGGTCTTCATCGCCATGAAGCGGCGCCTGTCGGTCGGCGACAAGGTCTCCGGCCGCCACGGCAACAAGGGCATCGTCGCCAAGATCGTGCCCGAGGAGGACATGCCCCGGCTGCCCAGCGGCCTGCCGGTCGAGATCGTCCTCAACCCGCTCGGCGTCCCGTCCCGAATGAACGTCGGCCAGATCCTCGAGACCCACGCCGGCTGGGCCGCGCGGACCCTCGGGTTCTGGATGGCCACCCCGGTCTTCGACGGGGCCAGCGAGACCGAGATCAAGCAGCTCCTCAAGAAGGCCGGCCTGCCGGAGACCGGCAAGACGCCGCTCTACGACGGCGTCACCGGCGAGTTCCTGGACCAGGAAGTGACCGTCGGCTACATCTACATGATGAAGCTCTTTCACCTCGTCGACGACAAGATCCACGCCCGCTCGACCGGCCCGTACTCCCTCATCACCCAGCAACCGCTCGGCGGCAAGGCCCAGTTCGGCGGCCAGCGCTTCGGCGAGATGGAGGTCTGGGCCCTCGAGGCCTACGGCGCCGCCTACTGCCTCCAGGAGCTGCTGACGGTCAAGTCCGACGACGTAGAGGGCCGGGCCAAGATCTACGAAGCCATCGTCAAGGGGGACCTCGACTTCACGCCCGGCCTCCCCGAATCGGTCAACGTACTCATCCGCGAACTCCAGAGCCTGTGCCTGAACGTGGAGCTGGAGAAGGGCGAGAAGGACGAGATGCTCCCCTGGGGCATCGCCGTGCCCCAGCCGGGCAAAGGAGAAGCCTAATGGACATTCGACCTCCGATCACCACGGCTCCCCGGCCGCGGCCCGAGTTTGACCGGGTCCGGATCAGCATCGCCTCGCCGGACAAGATCAAGAGCTGGTCCTGGGGCGAGGTGACCAAGCCGGAGACGATCAACTACCGGACCTTCAAGCCCGAGAAGGACGGCCTGTTCTGCGCCAAGATCTTCGGGCCCATCAACGACTATGAGTGCCTCTGCGGCAAGTACAAGCGGATGAAGTACCGGGGCATCATCTGCGAGCGCTGCGGCGTCGAGGTCACCAAGAGCAAGGTCCGCCGCGAGCGCATGGGCCACATCCAGCTGGCCTCGCCCGTGGCCCACATCTGGTTCTTCAAGAGCCCGCCGAGCCGCATCGGCCTCGTCCTCGACCTGTCCATCAAGGACCTGGAGAAGGTCCTCTACTTCGAGTCCTACATCGTCATCGACCCGGCCGACACGCCGCTCAAGGAGAAGCAGCTTCTCAACGAGGAGGAGTACAAGGACGCCCAGGAGAAGTACGGCGACAAGTTCGAGGCCTCCATCGGCGCCGAGGCCATCAAGACCCTCCTCGTGAAGATCAACATCCAGAAGGAGGCCGACCGCCTGCGCAAGCTTATGAAGAAGGAGACGTCCCAGCAGCGCAAGCTCCGCTACGCCAAGCGCCTCCGCGTCTTCAAGGCCCTCAAGCGCTCCGGCAACCGGCCGGAGTGGATGGTCCTCGACGTCATCCCCGTCATCCCGCCCGACCTGCGGCCCCTCGTCCGCCTGGACGGCGGCCGCTTCGCCACCTCGGACCTGAACGACCTCTACCGCCGGGTCATCAACCGCAACAACCGGCTCAAGAAGCTCATCGAGCTCAAGGCCCCCGAGCTGATCATCCGCAACGAGAAGCGGATGCTCCAGGAGGCCGTCGACGCCCTGTTCGACAACGGCAAGCGGGGCCGGGTCCACCTCGGCGCCAACCGCCGGCCGCTCAAGTCGCTGAGCGAGGCCCTGCGCGGCAAGCAGGGCCGCTTCCGCCAGAACCTGCTGGGCAAGCGCGTCGACTACTCGGGCCGCTCGGTCATCGTCGTCGGCCCCGAGCTCAAGCTCAACCAGTGCGGCCTGCCCAAGAAGATGGCCCTGGAGCTGTTCAAGCCCTTCATCTTCAACAAGCTCGAGAAGGAGGGCCTCGTCCCCAGCGTCAAGGTTGCCCGGGAATGGCACGAGCAGGAGCGGCCCGAGGTCTGGGACTACCTCGAGGAGGTCGTCCGCGAGCACCCGATCTTCCTCAACCGCGCGCCGACCCTGCACCGGCTCGGCATCCAGGCCTTCGAGCCCCTGCTCGTCGAGGGCAAGGCCATCCAGATCCACCCGCTCGTCTGCGCCGCGTTCAACGCCGACTTCGACGGCGACCAGATGGCCGTCCACATCCCGCTCTCGGTCGAGGCCCAGATCGAGGCCCAGACCCTGATGCTCTCGACCAACAACATCCTGTCGCCCGCCCACGGCCGGCCGCTGACCATCCCCAGCCAGGACATGGTCCTCGGCTGCTACTACCTGACCCTCGAGAAGAAGGGGCTGAAAGGGGAGGGCCGCATCTTCGGCTCGCCCGAGGCCGCCCTGCTGGCCATGGAGGCCGGCGAGGTCGCCCTCCAGAGCATCATCAAGCTGCGCTTCAGCGGGCCGTTCATGAACCTGGCCACCTACTACGACGACCAGGGCGTCATGACCTGCCCGGTCCAGTCCTTCAAGAACGAGCTGGTCGAGACGACCCCCGGCCGCATCATCTTCAACGGGGTCCTGCCCAAGGGCCACCCCTTCGTCAACGGGGTGCTGCGCAAGAAGGGCATGGAGAACCTCGTCTTCTACACCTACCTCAAGGTCGGCCTCCAGCCGACCGTCCAGATGCTCGACGCCCTGAAGCAGCTCGGCTTCACCTACGCCACCCGGGCGGGCTTCTCCCTGGGCATCGACGACTTCGTCATCCCCGGCGAGAAGAAGGCCCTGGTCGACAAGGCCGAGCGCGAAGTCCAGGCCATCGAGAACCTCTACCGCGACGGCACCATCTCCTCGGGCGAGCGCTTCAACCGCGTCGTCGAGATCTGGGGCACGGTCACGGACAAGGTCTCGAGCGCCATGATCGAGGAGATGAAGCGCATCAGCCTCGAGGGCAAGGAGCTCAACCCGCTCTACGTCATGGCCGACTCCGGGTCGCGCGGCAACAAGCAGCAGATCCGCCAGCTGGCCGGCATGCGCGGCCTGATGTCGAAGCCCTCGGGCGAGATCCTCGAGACCCCCATCACGGCCAACCTCCGGGAGGGCCTGAACGTCCTCCAGTACTTCATCTCGACCCACGGCGCCCGCAAGGGCCTGGCCGACACGGCCCTCAAGACGGCCAACTCGGGCTACCTGACCCGCAAGCTCGTCGACGTCTGCCAGGAGGTCATCGTCGACGAGCACGACTGCGGCACGCTCAAGGGCATCAACGTCTCGGCCATCGTCGAGAACGGCGAGATCATCGAGCCGTTCCTCGACCGGATCGTCGGGCGCGTCGCCCTCGAGCAGGTCGTTCACCCCGACACGGGCGAGGTCATCGTCGAAATGAACGGCGAGATCACCGAGAAGATCGCCCAACAGTTCCAGGACCTCGGCATCGAGCGGGTCAAGATCCGCTCGGTCCTGAGCTGCGAAGCGAAGCGCGGCATCTGCCAGCTCTGCTACGGCCGCTCGCCGGCCTCCGGCAAGATGGTCGAGCTCGGCGAGGCCGTCGGCATCGTCGCCGCCCAGTCGATCGGCGAGCCCGGCACCCAGCTGACCATGCGCACCTTCCACGTCGGCGGCATCGCCATGGGCGGTGCCGAGCGGTCCAAGATCGAGGCCAAGAACGAGGGCGTCCTGAAGTTCAACAACCTCAAGGCGGTCGCGAACAAGGAAGGCACGCTCATCGTCGTCAACCGCAGCGCCAACATCGCCGTCCTCGACCACCGCGGCCGCGAGGTCGAGCACTACCAGGTGCCCTACGGCGCCCGCATCCTCGTCCCCGAAGGCCAGGAGATCAAGTCCCGCCAGGCCTTCGCCGAGTGGGACCCCTTCAACACCTTCATCTTGACCGAGGAGTCGGGCGCGGTCCGTTTCCACGACGTCGTCCTCGGCGTCAGCATGGAGGAGGTCCAGGACGAGTTCACCGGCCTGATCACCCAGGTCATCATTGACCCCAAGGACGAGAAGCTCCAGCCCCAGGTCGAGATCGTCGATCCGAAGCGGACCGACGACAAGGGCCGGCCGGTCCTCCTGCGGAAGTACTTCCTGCCCTCGGGGGCCAACCTCGAGATCAAGGACGCGGAGGCGGTCTTCGCCGGCGACGTCCTGGCCAAGATCCCGCGCGAGGCGGCCCGCACCAAGGACATCACGGGCGGCCTGCCCCGGGCCGAGGAGCTGTTCGAGGCCCGGCGGCCCAAGCTGCCGGCCGTCATCAGCGAGATCGACGGCACCGTCCAGATCGGCGGCCTCGTCCGCGGCTACCGCAAGATCACCGTCCGCAACGAGCGCGGCGGCGAGAAGGAATACCTCATCCCCAAGGGCGCCCACCTGAGCGTCTCCGACGCCGAGCGCATCCGGGCCGGCGACGCCCTCATGGACGGGCCGGTCAATCCGCACGACATTCTGCGCGTTCTCGGCGAGAAGGAGCTGGCCGAGTACCTCCTCAAGGAGGTCCAGGCCGTCTACCGGCTCCAGGGCGTGGCCATCAATGACAAGCACATCGAGACGATCATCCGGATGATGCTGCGCTGGGTCAAGGTCGAGGAAGTCGGGGACACCGAGTTCCTGATCGACGAGCAGGTCGACAAGTTCGTCTTCCAGGCCGAGAACGAGAAGGTCATGAAGAAGGGAAGCAAGCCGGCCAAGGCCCGGCCGCTCCTCCTGGGCATCACCAAGAGCGCCCTGAGCACGGACAGCTGGATCTCGGCCGCCTCCTTCCAGGAGACCACCCGGGTCCTGACCGAGGCCTGCCTGTACGGGAAGGTCGACTACCTCCGCCGGCTGAAAGAGAACATCATCATGGGACGGCTCATCCCGGCCGGAACGGGCTACAAGTTCTACCGGAACGTCGAGCTGAAGGAAGAAATGCAGCCGCTCCTGGCCGAGAAGGAAGAGGAGGAGGTCCTGCCGGACGCCTGAGCCCGGGAGAACGACAAGTCCGTAAATTCCTTGACAGGATGGACAAATTTTGCTAATATCGCACCATTCGTCTCGGGCTATCCCCCTGGGGATGAATAAAACCTTTTGAGAAATCTTGTGTAGAGGAGTATTTTTCATTGCCGACCGTCAACCAGCTCATCCGCAAGGGGCGAACGCCCAAGAAATACAAGAGTAAGTCTCCGGCCCTCGACGCCTGCCCTCAGAAGCGGGGCGTCTGCACCCGGGTGTTCACGACGACCCCGAAGAAGCCGAACTCGGCCATGCGCAAGGTCGCCCGCGTCCGCCTGACCAACAACATCGAGGTCACGGGCTACATACCCGGCATCGGCCACAACCTCCAGGAGCACTCGATCGTCATGATCCGGGGCGGCCGCGTCAAGGACCTGCCCGGCGTCCGCTACCACATCATCCGCGGCACGCTCGACGCCGAAGGGGTCCAGAACCGCTGCAAGGCCCGCTCCCGCTACGGGGCCAAGAGACCGAAAGAGAAGCGGGTGGCGGCCTAAGGCCAGGAGCATTTCCCATGCCGAGACGCGGAACCATCAAGAAGCGCAAAACGCCGGTCGACGCCATCTACAACAGCTCGGTGGTCGCCCGGTTCATCAATCTCTTCCTGCGCAAAGGGAAGAAGACGACGGCCGAACGGGTGGTCTACGGCACGATGGACATCCTCAAGGCCAAGACCAAGGAAGACCCGCTCAAGGTCCTGGAGAAGGCCCTGGAGAACGTCCGGCCCTTCCTCGAGACCAAGTCGCGGCGCGTCGGCGGCGCGAACTACCAGGTCCCCATCGAGGTCGCGCCGGGGCGGTCCTATTCCCTGGGCTTCCGCTGGCTGGTCAAGTACGCCAAGGAGAGGGGCGGCAAGAGCATGCAGGAGAAGCTCTCCGCCGAGATCATCGACGCGATCAACAACCGCGGCGGCGCGGTCAAGAAGCGCGAGGATACGCACAAGATGGCGGAGGCCAACCGGGCCTTCGCTCATTATAAATGGTAGTCTTCAAGAAAGAGCTCGGTCTGTGATTTGGGTCGATATGGAGCGAACTGTTTATGCGGTCATACCCGGTCGAGAGAGTACGGAACATCGGCATTATGGCCCATATCGACGCCGGCAAGACGACCACGACCGAGCGGATGCTCTTTTACACGGGTATGACCTACAAGATTGGCGAGGTGGACGACGGAACGGCCGTGATGGATTGGATGGTCCAGGAGCAGGAGCGCGGGATCACCATCACCTCGGCCGCGACGACGTGCGCCTGGCGTGACCACCGTATCAATATCATCGATACGCCCGGTCACGTGGATTTCACCGCGGAGGTCGAGCGCTCCCTGAGAGTGCTCGACGGCGCGATAGCCATACTGTGTGGAGTTGGCGGCGTCGAACCGCAGTCCGAGACAGTGTGGCGCCAGGCCGATAAGTATCGGGTGCCGCGGATCGTGTTCATCAACAAGATGGACAGGGTCGGCGCGGACCCCGAACGGGCGGTCCTCATGCTGAGGACGCGGGTGGCGGCCAAGCCTCTGCCGGTCCAGATCCCCCTGGGTAGGGAGGACGGATTCCGCGGCGTGATCGACCTCATCGACCGCAAGGTCTATGACTGGGGTCAAGACATCCTGGGGACGGACTATGTCGTCCGCGAGGTCGCGGACGGAGAGCGCGAGGAAGTCGAACGGAAGCGACAGGACATGCTGGAAATGCTGAGTGAGCACGACGACGCCCTGATGGCGAAGTACCTCGACGGGATCGAGGTGCCTGCGCCGGAGCTGCGCGCCGCCGTCCGCCGGGCCACCCTGGCCCAGGACTTCGTCCCCGTCCTCTACGGGGCCGCCTTCCGCAACAAGGGCGTCCAGCCGCTGCTCGACGCCGTCGTCGACTACCTGCCCTCGCCGGCCGACATCCGGCCGGTCGTCGGGCATCACCCCAAGACGATGGCCGAGGAGACGCGGCCGGCCTCGGACGAGGCCCCGTTCTCCGGCCTGGTCTTCAAGATCGCCAACGACCCGTTCCTGGGCAGCCTGGCCTACTTCCGGGTCTACTCCGGCAAGGCCAAGGTCGGGCAGGCCGTCTACAACTCGACCAAGGGCGAGGAGGAGAAGCTCTCCCGCCTGCTCGAGATGCACGCCAACAAGCGGACGGAGATCAAGGAGGTCTACGCCGGGGACATCGCGGCCATGGGCTCGATGAAGAACATCTCGACGGGGGACACGCTCTGCCTCAAGAGCCATCCCATCGTCCTCGAGTCCATCCGCTTCCCGGAGCCGGTCATCTCGGCGACCATCGAGCCCAAGACCAAGGCTGACCACCCCAAGCTGGCGACGACCCTGGCCAAGCTCGTCCGCGAGGACCCGACCCTCAAGGTCAGCCAGGACCCGATGACGGGCCAGACGCTCCTGCGGGGGATGGGGGAGCTGCACCTCGAGATCGTCATGGACCGGATGGAGCGCGAGTTCGGCGTCAAGGCCAACCTGGGCAAGCCCCAGGTCGCTTATAAAGAGACCATCCAGGCCGAGGCCGAGGGCGAGGGCAAGTACATCCGCCAGGCCGGCGGCAAGGGCCTGTACGGCCATGTCGTCCTCAAGCTCGAGCCCCTCGACCGGGGCCGCGGCTTCGAGTTCGTCGACCGGACCCGGGGCGGGGTCATCCCGCGCGAGTTCATCGGCGACATCGAGAACGGCGCCCGCGAGGCCTGCGAGGCGGGCGTCGTGGCCGGCTTCCCGGTGACCGACCTGCGGGCCGCCCTCGTCGGCGGCTCGACCCACGACGTCGACGCGGCGCCGGTCGCCTACAAGATCGCGGCTTCCCTGGCCTTCCGCGAGGCCGCCAGGAAGGCCGCCCCGGCGCTGCTGGAGCCGCTGATGAAGCTCGAGATCGTCGCCCCCGACGAATATCTGGGCGACGTCGTCGGCGACATCAACGCCCGGCGGGGCAAGATCGAGGGCATGGAGATGCGCAGCGGCTCACGCGTCATCATGATCCATGTCCCCCTGGCCGAGATGTTCGGCTACGCGACGGCGCTCCGGACCCTGACCCAGGGCCGCGGCGTCTTCGTCATGGAGTTCGCGCGGTACGACCGGACGCCCCAGGGCGTCCAGGACGAGATCGTCGCCCGGATCGAGGGCCGCATGCCGTTCCGGGCCGACGCCTAGGAAGCGTTTGGAGTTAGTAAGCCATACAGGAGGTGAGCGATGGCGAAAGAAAAGTTTGCGAGGACGAAACCCCATGTCAACGTCGGTACGATCGGTCATATCGACCACGGCAAGACGACGCTGACGGCCGCCATTACCAAGGTTTTGGCGACCAAAGGCCTGGCCCAGGCCAAGAGCTACGACGACGTCGCCAAGGCCGACGCCAAGATGTTCCGCCGCGACGCGACGAAGATCCTGACGGTCGCCCTGAGCCACGTCGAGTACGAGAGCGAGAAGCGGCATTACGCCCACATCGACTGCCCCGGCCACGCCGACTACATCAAGAACATGATCTCCGGCGCGGCCCAGATGGACGGCGCCGTGCTGGTCGTGTCCGCCGCCGACGGCCCCATGCCCCAGACCCGTGAGCACATCCTGCTCGCCCACCAGGTCAACGTGCCGGCCATCGTCGTCTTCATGAACAAGTGCGACCTCGTCGACGATCCCGAGATCCTCGACCTGGTCGAGCTCGAGGTGCGCGAGCTGCTCTCGAAGTACGACTTCCCCGGAGACAAGGTCCCGGTCATCCGCGGCAGCGCCACCAAGGCCCTGGAAGACCCGGCCGGCGAGGGCGCCAAGCCCATCTGGGAGCTGGTCAAGGCCATGGACGACTACATCCCCGAGCCCCAGCGCGAGGTCGACAAGCCGTTCCAGATGGCCATCGAGGACGTCTTCTCGATCACCGGCCGCGGCACCGTCGTCACCGGCAGGGTCGAGCGCGGCGTCGTCAAGGTCGGCGACGAGTGCGAGATCGTCGGGCTCCGCCCGACCCGCAAGACCGTCGTCACGGGCGTCGAGATGTTCCGCAAGCTCCTCGACCAGGCCCAGGCCGGCGACAACATCGGGGCCCTGCTCCGCGGCGTCGGCAAGGACGAGGTCGAGCGCGGCCAGGTCCTGGCCAAGCCCGGGTCCATCACGCCGCACCGGAAGTTCAGGGCCCAGGTCGTCGCCCTGACCAAGGAAGAGGGCGGGCGGCACACGCCGTTCTTCAAGGGCTACCGGCCGCAGTTCTACTTCCGGACGACCGACGTCACCGGCTCCGTCAAGCTGCCTGACAACGTCGAAATGGTCATGCCCGGCGACTCCGTCAACCTGGAGATCGAGCTGATCACCGACGTGGCCATGGAGAAGGCCCTCCGCTTCGCCATCCGCGAGGGCGGCCGGACGGTCGGCGCCGGCACCGTCACCGAGATCATCGAGTAACAGCGAGGCCGCCGAGGGTCCGCGGGCCGCGTGGCCCGGGAGAGCCCGAGGGATAACAGAGGAACGAACGATGGAAAAGATCAGAATCCGCTTACAGAGCTTCGATCACCGCCTGCTCGACCAGTCCGTCAAGGACATCGTCATCAAGGCGAAACGGACCGGCGCCAGCGTCGCCGGCCCCATCCCCCTGCCGACGCGCATCCACAAGTTCTGCGTCCTCCGTTCCCCGCACGTCGACAAGAAGTCGCGCGAGCACTTCGAGATGCGGATCCACAAGCGGCTCATCGACATCAGCGAATACAACAACGAGACGATCGAGGAGCTCCAGAAGCTCGACCTGCCGGCCGGGATCGACGTCGAGATCCAGGCCTCCGGGACGGGAGAATGACCATGATCCAGGGACTGATCGCCAAGAAGATCGGCATGAGCCAGCAGTTCGACGACGCCGGCAACGTCGTCCCCGTCACCGTCCTCAAGGCGGGGCCGTGCACGATCATCCAGAAGAAGACGGACGAGACCGACGGCTACACGGCCGTCCAGCTCGGCTTCGTCGAGGAGCGGGCCGTCGCCCGGCCGCGCAGGCCCCAGTCCGGGCATTTCAAGAAGGCCGGCGTCCCCGTGGTCAAGAAGCTCCAGGAGGTCGGCTGCTCCGATCTCGCCGCCGTCAAGGAAGGGGACCAGGTCCTGGTCGACATCTTCGAGGTCGGCGAGACGATCGACATCATCGGGACGAGCAAGGGCAAGGGCTTCGCCGGCGTCGTCAAGCGCCACCACTTCGCCGGGGGCGGCGCCGCCCACGGCTCCATGTTCCACCGCGCGCCCGGCTCGATCGGCGCCTCGTCCTATCCCTCGCGGGTCATCAAGGGCATGCGCATGGGCGGCCACATGGGCCACGACCGGGTCACGGTCCGCAAGCTCACGGTCGTCGCCACGGACAAGGACCAGAACCTCCTCATCGTCAAGGGCGCCGTGCCCGGCGCCAAGGGGGGCTACGTCCTGGTCCGCAAGGCCGCGCCGGCCCCCGCGCGGGCGAAATGAACGGGAAAGAGGGCACCATGGCCAAACTCGACATCATCGACCGCAGCGGCCAGACGGCCGCGCAGGTGGACCTGCCCGACGCCGTCTTCGGCGGGCGGGCCAAGGACCACCTGATCTACGAAGCCGTCGTCAACTACCAGGCCAACCAGCGCCAGGGCACGGCGGCCACCAAGACCCGGGCCTTCGTCAGCGGCGGCGGCAAGAAGCCGTGGCGGCAGAAAGGCACCGGCCGGGCCCGCGTCGGCAGCACGCGCTCACCTCTCTGGAAGAAGGGCGGGACGGTCTTCGGGCCGCAGCCCCGCGACTATTCCTACGAGCTGCCGAAGAAGGCCCGCCGGGGCGCCCTGCTCTCGGCCCTGGCCCAGAAGCACGCCGCCGGCGAGCTCCTCGTCGCCAGCGACCTCGACGTCAAGGAGCCCAGGACCAAGGAGGCCGTGGCCCTGCTCAAGGCCTACAAGCTGGGCTCGGCCCTCCTCGTCGACCTGCCCGACAACGCTCACCTCTTCCGGGCGGTCCGGAACCTGCCCCGGGTCAAAGCGGTCGATGTCGCCGGCCTCAACATCTACGACGTCCTCGCCCACAAGTCCGTCGTCTTCAGCCGGCGGGCGTTCGAGGCCGTCCTGGAGAAACTGTCGTGATCAAAGACCCCCACAAAATCATCCTGCGTCCGGTGATCACGGAGAAGACGACCCGGCTCAAGTCCGAGAGCGGCGTCATCTGCTTCGAGGTCGCCCGGAACGCCAACAAGATCGAGATCAAGCGGGCCATCGAGCACCTGTTCAAGACCCACGTGGCCGAGGTCCGGACCCAGGCCAAGGCGGGCAAGGTCCGCCGGGTCGGCCGCAACGCGGGGCGCACGAGGGACTGGAAGAAGGCCTACGTCCGGCTCCGCGAGGGCGAGAAGCCGATCGAATACTTCGAGGCGGCATAACATGGGCATCAAAACATACCGGCCAATGACACCCGGCCTGCGCCACAGGACGGGCAACCGCTACGACGAGCTGAGCGGGGACACCCCGTACAAGCCCCTGCTCACGTCCCTGTCCAAGTCCGGCGGGCGCGACAGCCGCGGCCATCTGTCGATGCGCAACCGCGGCGGCGGGCACAAGCAGCTCTACCGCATGATCGACTTCAAGCGGGACAAGATCGACATCCCGGGCACGGTCGAGACCGTCGAATACGATCCGAACCGCTCGTCCTTCATCTCGCTCGTGCGCTACCGGGACGGCGAGCGCCGCTATATCATCTACCCGGCGGGGCTCCAGGTCGGGCAGGAGGTCGTCTCGACCGACCGCCAGGCCGACATCCTGCCGGGCAACGCCATGCCGCTGCGGTTCATCCCGCTCGGCACGGTCATCCACAACATCGAGCTCCGGAAAGACAAGGGCGGCCAGGTTGCCAAGTCGGCCGGGGCCGGCGCCCAGATCCTGGCCAAGGAAGGGGACTACGCCCAGGTCCGGCTGCCCTCGTCGGAGATCCGCAAGGTCCACCTGGACTGCCGGGCGACGATCGGCCAGATCGGCAACGCCGACCACTCGAACATCAGCATCGGCAAGGCTGGCCGGAGCCGCTGGCAGGGCATCCGGCCCCACGTCCGCGGCACGGCCATGAACCCCATCGACCATCCGCACGGCGGCGGCGAGGGCAAGGCCAAGGGCGGCCGGCACCCGGTCAGCCCGACGGGCATCCCGACCAAGGGCTTCAAGACCAGGAAGAACAAACGGACCCAGGCCTTCATCGTCCGGCGCAGGAGCAAGTAACCATGAGCAGATCGCTGAACAAGGGCCCCTTCATCGACGGGCACCTCCTCGAAAAGGTCCAGGCTTTGTCGACGCCGGCGGGCAAGCGCCAGGTCATCAAGACCTGGTCCCGTCGGTCGACGATCATCCCCGAGATGGTCGGCATGACCATCGGCGTCCACAACGGCCGGAAGTTCATCCCGGTGTTCGTCACCGAGAACATGGTCGGGCACAAGCTCGGCGAGTTCTCCCCGACGCGCCACTTCAAAGGCCACACGTCGAAGACGGCCAAGCAGCTGAAGGTGGAGAAGAAATGAACGCCCAGCCCCAGCCCCCGCTCGCCCATGCCATCGCCCGGTTCGTGCGCATGAGCCCCCAGAAGGGCCGGCTCGTCGCCGACCAGGTCCGCGACCGGTACGTCGGCGAGGCCCTGACCATCCTGCGCTTCAGCGAGCGCAAGAAGATCGGCGCCATCCTCGAGAAGGTCCTGCGTTCGGCCATCGCCAACGCCCAGCAGAAGTCGCCGAACGTCGATGTCGATACGCTCTACATCTCGCACATCCAGATCAACGGCGGGCCGATGGCCAAGCGCATCCGCCCGGCGCCCCAGGGACGGGCCTACCGCATCCAGAAGCGGACCAGCCACGTCCATATCTATCTCGACGAAAAGGGGAGATGACCGTGGGACAGAAAACTCACCCGTACGGATTCCGGCTCGGCTTCAACAAGCCGTGGACGTCCCGCTGGTTCGCCAAGGGCCCGGACTACGCCCGCCTCATCCATGAAGACCTGAGGATGAAGAAGGCCATCAAGGAGAAGTACTTCCACGCCGGCATCGCCGGCGTCGACGTCGAGCGCGTCGGGCCGAAGATCAGGGTCATCATCCACACCGCCCGGCCCGGCATCATCATCGGCCGGGGCGGCAAGGAGATCGAGAGCCTGAAGGCCTACCTCGAGACGATCGCCAAGCGGGACGTCTACGTGGACATCCGCGAGGTCGACAAGCCCGAGCTCAACGCTCTGCTCGTGGGCGAGAGCATCGCCGTCCAGCTGGAGAAGCGGATCGCCTACCGCCGGGCCATGCGCAAGGCCGTCGAGTTCGCCCTCAAGATGGGGGCCAAGGGCATCAAGGTCATGTGCGCCGGCCGGCTCGGCGGCGTCGAGATCGCCCGGTCCGAGTGGTACCTCAAGGGCCAGCTCCCGCTGCAGACCCTCAGGGCCGACATCGACTTCGCCTTCACCGAGGCCTTCACGACCTACGGGCAGATCGGCATCAAGGTCTGGGTCTACCGGGCCGACGTGGAGAAGCCCAAGATGACCTCCCAGATGGCCGAGGTCGAGGAGATCTAGCCATGTTGATGCCCGCCAAAGTCAAATACCGCAAGCAGCAGCGGGGGCGCATGCGCGGCACGGCCCTGCGCGGCGGCACGCTGACCTTCGGGGCCTACGGGCTCCAGGCCCTCGAGCCCGGGTGGCTGACCTCCCGGCAGATCGAGGCCGGCCGCATCACCATCACCCGGCATATGAAGAGGAAAGGCAAGCTCTGGATCCGGACCTTCCCCTGGAAGTCGGTCACCAAGAAGCCGACCGAGGTCCGCATGGGCAAGGGCAAGGGCGATCCCGAGTTCTGGGTCGACGTCATCCGCCCGGGCAAGATCCTGTTCGAGATCGAGGGCATCGACCTGGCCGAGGCCCAGGAGGCCATGCGCCTGGCCGGCCATAAGCTGCCGATCAAGACGCGCTTCATCTCCCGGGAAATGAGGGAGCTCAGATGAAGATCAAGGAACTCAGAGAACTCTCGAACGAAGAGCTGAAGCACAGGGAGTCGGAGCTCGTCGATCAGCTCTTCAAGCTCCGCTTCCAGAAATCCCTGGGCCAGCTCGAGAGCCCGATGAAGATCAAGTCCATCAAGAGGGACATCGCCCGCATCAAGACCATCTTGAACCGGGCGACGCCCGCGGAGTAGCCCATGGATACCCCCACGAAAGCCCGGAAGACCACCAAGGTCGGGACCGTCGTCGCCAAGAAGATGAAGAAGACGGTCACGGTCCAGGTGGAGCGGCAGATCCGCCACCCCCTGTACCGGAAGATCATCCGCCGGAAGCAGACCTTCCTGGTCCACGACGAGGCCGAGGCCTGCAAGGTCGGCGACGTCGTCCGCATCATCGAGACGCGGCCGATCAGCAGGACCAAGCGCTGGCGCGTCCTGGCCGTCATCGGCTTGACGCCCGAACTGACGGCCAGCGCGATCGTGGAGACCCCGATCGTCGAGGCCCCGGCCCCCAAGGCGCCGGCCGCGGAAGCCCCGGCCGCTGAAGCCCCGGCCGCCGAGGCGCCGGCGGAGACGAAGACGGGAGAACCCCGATGATCCAGATGCGCACGATGCTCAAGGTCGCCGACAACTCCGGCGCCCGGCGGATCCAGGCGATCACGCCGATCGGCGGGGCCGTCGGCCACATCGCCCGGATCGGCGACGTCGTCTCGGCCACGGTCAAGGAAGCCGACCCCGAGAGCAAGATCCAGAAGGGCAAGGTCATCCGGGCCGTCGTCGTCCGGACGCGCAAGGAGGTCCGCCGCAAGGACGGCTCCTATATCCGCTTCGAGGACAACGCCGCGGTCATCATCGACAAGGCGGGGGAGCCCGTCGGGACGCGCGTCTTCGGGCCGGTCGGCCGCGAGCTGCGCGAGCGGAAGTTCATGAAGATCGTCTCCCTCGCGCCGGAGGTCCTCTGATGTCCAAGATCGCGCTCAAGAAGAACGACCTGGTCGTCGTCATCCGGGGCAAGGACAAGGGCAAGCAGGGCAAGGTCCTGAAGCTCATCCCCGAGACCAACCGGGTCATCGTCGAACGGGTCAATTTCGTCAAGCACTTCGTCAAGGCCGACCGCAGCAAGAACCAGCAGGGCGGGGTCATGGAGAAGGAAGCCCCCATCGCCGTGTCCAACGTCATGCTCTACTGCGCCGAGTGCGGCCAGGGCGTCCGGGCCCGCAGCCGGCGGCACGAGGACGGGTCCAAGGACCGCTACTGCCACCGCTGCGATACGCTGATCGAAAAGGCCAAGTGAGGAAACGCCCATGAGCCGCTTATACGACAAGTACCGCAAGGACGTGGTCCCCGCGCTCGAAGAGGAGCTCGGGATCAAGAATATCATGGCCGTGCCCCGGCTCGAGAAGATCATCGTCAACGTCGGGGCCGGGGACGCCATCGGCAACATCAAGCTCCTCGACACGGCCAAGGCCGAGCTGGCCCAGATCACCGGCCAGCTACCGGGCATCGGCCGGGCCAAGAAATCGATCTCGGCCTTCAAGCTGAGGAAGGGCCAGGCGATCGCCTGCTACGTCACCCTCCGCAACCAGCGGATGTACGAGTTCCTCGACCGGCTGGTCAACATCGTCCTGCCGCGGGTCCGCGACTTCCGCGGCGTCCCGGCCACGTCCTTCGACGGCCGGGGCAACTACACCCTGGGGATGCGCGACCAGCTGGTCTTCCCCGAGATCGACTACACCAAGGTCGAGCGGCCCCGGGGCATGAACATCACCATCGTCACGACGGCCCGGACCGACAAGGAGGCCCTGGCCCTCCTGAAGCACCTGGGCATGCCGTTCCGGGAATCCTGAGAAGCGAGGTCGATATGGCAACCAAAGCGCGCAAGGCCAAGATGGTCCGTCCCCTCAAGTACGCCATCCGGATCCGGCACCGCTGCCGTCTCTGCGGACGGCCGCGGGCCTATTATCGGAGGTTCGATCTCTGCCGCCTCTGCTTCCGCGAGCTGGCCCTCAAGGGCGAGATCCCGGGCGTGACCAAGTCGTCCTGGTGAGATCGGAGAAAGGAACACCCATGGATTCGTTATCTGACCTGCTCACCCGGATCCGCAACGGCGTGAAGTCCAAGAAGCGGGAAGTCAACATGCCGTCCTTCCGGCTGGGGATCGAGGTCGTCAAGATCCTCAAGGAAGAGGGCTACGTCAAGAATTACAAGGTCCTCGACGACAAGAAGCAGGGGATCCTCAACGTGACGCTCAAGTACACCGAGGACAACCGCAGCGTCATCAGCGGCCTCAAGCGGGTCAGCACCCCGGGCTGCCGGATCTACTGCACGCGCGACTCCGTGCCCAAGGCCCTGGACGGGCTGGGCCTGGTCGTCGTCTCGACGTCCCGCGGCGTCATGACCGGCCGCGCCTGCGAAGAGGCCGGGGTCGGCGGCGAAGTCCTCTGCAGCATCTGGTAGGCGGGGAGAGGAAGCATCATGTCGAGAGTCGGGAAGAAACCCATCGCCATTCCGGCGGGCGTGAAGGTCACGGTCCACCCGGACCGGATCGAGTTCGAGGGCAAGAAGGGCAAGCTCGAGACGCCGCTCCAGCCGGGCATCACGGCCGCCCTGGAAGGGTCGAGCCTGGTCCTGAGCCGGGCCGACGACAGCAAGACGTCGCGGGCCAACCACGGCCTCGGCCGGGCCCTGGCCCACAACGCCGTGGTCGGCGTCACCGAGGGCTACGTCAAGCAGCTCGAGATCGTCGGCGTCGGCTACAAGGCCAAGATCGAGAAGGGCAGGCTCGAGATCAGCCTGGGCTATTCCCGGCCGATCTCCTACGAGATCCCGGCGGGCGTCGAGATCGTCGCCGAGAAGCCCACGCTGCTGACCGTCCGGGGCATCGACCGGCAGAAGGTCGGGCAGGTGGCCGACGACATCAAGAGCCTGCGCATCCCGGACCCCTACAAGCAGAAGGGCGTCCGCTACCTCGGCGAGCGGCTCATCAAAAAAGAACGAAAAGCGGGAGTGACCGGTGCTTAAAGACAAGACCAGCGAAAGAAAGGTCCGGGACGACCGGCTCCGGAAGCGGATCCGCGAGCGGGTCCAGGGCACGCCGGAGCGGCCCCGTCTGCACGTGTTCAAGAGCAACGCCTACGTCTACACCCAGGTCATCGACGACCGGAAGGGGACGGTTCTCCTGACGGCCTCGACCCTGGAGAAAGAGTTCCGGGCCAAGGCCAAGGGGACCAAGAACAAGGACGCCTGCGGCCTGCTCGGCCAGATCCTCGGCCAGCGGCTCAAGGCGGCCAAGATCGAGAAGGTCGTCTTCGACCGCGGCACCCACCCGTATCACGGGCGGGTCAAGACCCTGGCTGACGCCATCCGTAAGGAAGGCATCCAGTTCTGAGCGGACGGACGAACAAGGAGACAGCAACGTGGACGATCGCAGACACCAAAGGAAAGTCGGGGTCCTCGACGAAGATGGCCAGGAGCTCAAGGACCAGGTCATCTCCATCCGCCGGGTAACCAAGGTCGTTAAGGGCGGCAAGAACCTGAGCTTCTCGGCCCTGGTCGCCGTCGGCGACCAGCGGGGCCGGGTCGGCATCGGCAAGGGCAAGGCCCGCGAAGTGCCGCAGGCCATCGCCAAGGGCGTCGAGGCGGCCCGCAAGAGCATGATCCGGGTGCCCCTGGCCGAGACGACCATCCCGCACCTGGTCAAGGGCATCGACGGCGCGGGCCTGGTCGTCCTGCGCCCGGCCTCGAAAGGCACCGGCGTCATCGCCGGCGGCGCCGTCCGCGTCATCATGCAGCTGGCCGGGATCAGGGACATCCTGACCAAGTCCCTCCGCAGCAGCAACCCCATCAGCGTCGCCAACGCGACCCTGGACGCACTGCGCCACATCCGCAACCCCGAGGACGTGGCCAGGATCCGCGGCAAAGCGAAAGGTGCGTTATGAGCGAAAGCGTCAAGAAGCCCGTCAAGGCGGCCCGGGGCGCGAAGAAGCCGGCTGAAGGCCCATTCGTCCGGGTCACCTTGGTTCGCAGCCTCATCGGCTACCCGCCGGAACAGCGGCAGACGGCCCGGGGCCTCGGCCTGCGGAAACCCCAGTCGAGCGCGGTCCTGGTCGACACGCCCGCGGTCCGCGGCATGATCCGCAAGATCGTTCACGCCCTCAAGGTGGAAGCGGTGGAGAAACCATGAACCTGAGCAACCTCAAACCGGCCCCCGGATCGCGGAAGGCGCGCAAGCGCGTCGGGCGAGGGCCCGGCTCCGGCCTCGGCAAGACCGCCGGGGCGGGCAGCAAGGGACAGCTCCAGGGCAGCGGCTATTCCCGCAAGCGCGGCTTCGAGGGCGGCCAGATGCCCCTGACCCGGCGCATCCCCAAGCGCGGCTTCACCAACATCTTCCGCGAGGAGATCGCGGTCGTCAACCTCGACCGCCTGGCCAAGCTGCGCAAGGACGAGATCGGGCCGGCCGAGATGGCCGAGCACCGCCTCATCCGCAGCGCGGCCGACCGGGTCAAGGTCCTCGGCCGCGGCGACCTGGCCTCGGCCAAGACCGTCAAGGCGCACGAGTTCTCCGCCTCGGCCGTCCAGAAGATCGAGGCCAAGGGCGGCAAGGCCGTCGTCATCGGGAAAG
The DNA here is from genome assembly GCA_039683095.1 of Acidobacteriota bacterium. Classification (NCBI taxonomy): domain Bacteria; kingdom Pseudomonadati; phylum Acidobacteriota; species Acidobacteriota bacterium. The sequence continues at coordinate 56,576 of JBDKSB010000003.1, forward strand.
ACTAATGTTAGACAGCATCCGCAACATATTCAGCGTCCCCGAGCTGCGGAAGAGGGTCATCTTCACCCTTCTCCTGCTCGCGGTCTACCGGGCCGGCGGCGTCATCCCCAATCCGGGCTTGAGCGCCTCGGCCCTGGCCGAGTTCTGGCAGAGCCAGAAGGGCTCCCTTCTCGGCTTCATCGACCTGTTCTCGGGCCGGAACATGTCCCGGATGACCATCTTCGCCCTGGGCATCATGCCCTACATCTCGGCCTCGATCATCCTCCAGCTGCTGACGGTCGTCTGGCCCTACCTCGAGCGCCTGTCCAAGGAGGGCGAGCTGGGGCGGAAGAAGATCACCCAGTACACCCGCTACGGCACGATCGTCATCTGCCTGATCCAGGCCATCGGCATCGCCATCTTCCTCGAGGCCCTGACGACGCCGGCCGGCGCCCACGTCGTCCTCAACCCCGGCTGGGGCTTCAAGCTGTTGACCGTGCTGACCCTGACGACGGGGACCGTCTTCGTCATGTGGCTGGGCGAGCAGATATCCGAGCGGGGCATCGGCAACGGCATCTCGCTCATCATCTTCGCCGGCATCGTCGTCGCCTTCCCGAGCAACCTCGGGCGGCTGGTCGCGGGCCTGCGGACGGGGAACATGGATCCCCTGAAGATGATCTTCGTGGCCGCCCTGATGATCGCGGTCGTCGCCTTCATCGTCTTCGTCGAGCGCGGCCAGCGCCGCATCCCGGTCTCCTACGCCAAGCGCGTCGTCGGCCGGAAGGTCTACGGCGGGCAGAGCACGCACCTGCCGCTCCGGGTCAACACCGGCGGCGTCATCCCGATCATCTTCGCCGCCTCGGTCATCAGCATCCCGGCGACGGCGGCCAGCCTGATCAAGGCGCCCTGGGCCAAGGCCATCTCGGACCAGTTCGGCATGGGCATGCCGCTCTACAACCTGATCTACGTCGCCTCCATCATCTTCTTCACCTACTTCTACATCTCGATCATCTTCAACCCGGTCGACGTGGCCGACAACCTCCGCAAGTACGGCGGCTTCATCCCCGGCATCCGGCCGGGCAAGAACACCTCCGACTATATCGACGAGGTCCTCAGCCGGATCACCCTGGCCGGCGCCATCTACCTGGCGGTCGTGGCCATCCTGCCCGAGTTCCTGCTGACCGGCTTCAAGGTCCAGGGCCTGCCCTGGATCGGCCCCTGGCTCGAGGCCAACATGCCCAAGTTCATCACCCAGGGCATGGGCATCGACTTCATGTTCGGCGGCACGTCGATCCTGATCGTCGTGGGCGTGGCCATGGACACGATGCAGCAGATCGAGGCCCAGCTGGTCATGCGCCACTACGACGGGTTCATGCGCCGGAGCCGGATCCGCGGGAGGCGCGGATGAGGATCATCCTCCTGGGCGCGCCAGGAAGCGGGAAGGGGACCGTGGCCGAAGCCCTGCGCGCGGCCTACGGCTGGCCCAAGGTCGCCACGGGCGACCTGCTCCGCGAGGCCGTCCGGGACAAGACCCCCCTCGGCCTGGTCGCTGCGGCCCAGATGGGCAAGGGCAACCTGGTCGACGACGACACGGTGATGGCCCTGCTCCGCGAGCGTCTGGCCAAGGACGACTGCCGTGACGGCTGCGTCCTCGACGGTTTCCCCCGGAACGTGACCCAGGCCGACCGCCTCGACGCCGCCGGCCTGCCGGGGCCGGAGATCGTCATCGACCTCCGGGTCACCGACGACGTCGTCATGGAGCGGCTGACCCACCGCCGGATCTGCCCGGATTGCGAGGCCATCTACCATCTCGTCAACAGGCCGCCCAGAACGGCCGGCATCTGCGACCTCTGCGGCGCGGCCCTGGTCCAGCGCAACGACGACAAGCCGGAGATCATCCGCGAGCGGCTCAAGACCCACTATGCCAAGACCGAGCCTCTGGTCGCCCGCTACGCGGCCAGGGGCCATCTCCACAGGATCGACGGCGACGGCCCGGCCGAAGCGGTCGTCCGCGAGGTCCGGCGCGTCCTCGACGCCGAGCTCGGCCGCCCGGCGGCCGGGGAGGGGAAGGGCGCATGATCACCTACAAGTCCGCGACCGAGATCGAGGCCATGCGGCAGAGCGGCCGCATCGCCGCCGCGGTCCTCGGCGAGCTCGAGCCGCTCATCCGGCCCGGCATCCGGACGCGCGACCTCGACCTCTACGCGGAGAAGCGGACCCGGGAGCTCGGCGCGGCGCCGGCCTTCAAGGGCTACCGCGGCTATCCGGCCTCGGTCTGCATCTCGGTCAACGAAGAGGTCATCCACGGCATCCCCTCGGGGCGCATCCTTCAGGAAGGCGACATCGTCAGCCTGGACTTCGGCGTCCTCTACGAGGGCTTCTACAGCGACTCGGCCCTGACGGCGCCGGTCGGCCGGGTCTCGACCGAGGCCCTGGCCCTGATCGCCGCGGCCGAGCGTTCCTTCGCCAAGGGCCTGGAGCAGATGAGGGAGGGCAACCGGCTGTCGGACGTCTCGGCGGCCATCCAGGCCTCGGTCGAGAGCGAGGGCTTCTCGGTCATCCGCCAGTTCGTCGGTCACGGCATCGGCCGGGCCCTCCACGAGGAGCCCCAGGTCCCGAACTTCGGGGCGCCTGGCCGCGGCCCCAGGATCAAGCCGGGGATGACCCTGGCCATCGAGCCGATGATCGCCGCGGGCACCTACGAGGTCGAGATCCTCGAGGACGGCTGGACGGCCGTCACCCGGGACCATCGGCTGTCGGCCCACTACGAGCATACCGTGGCCATGACCGAGAACGGCCCGGAGATCCTCAGCGCCCGGCCGGGGACGCGCCTCCCCAAGGAGGGACCGCATGCCTAGACAGGACATGTTCGAAGCCGAGGGCGTGGTCCTGGAGACCCTGCCGAACGCCATGTTCCGGGTGGAGCTCCAGAACAAGCACGTCATCCTGGCCCACATCTCCGGCAAGATGCGCAAGCACTTCATCCGCATCCTGCCCGGCGACCGGGTCCTCCTCGAGCTGTCGCCCTACGACCTGACCAAGGGCCGGATCACCTATCGATTCAAATAAAAGGACGGGACGATGAAAGTCAAAGCCTCCGTGAAGAAGATCTGCCGGAACTGCAAGATCGTCCGGCGCAAGGGCGTGGTGCGGGTCATCTGCTCCAACCCGAGGCACAAACAAAAACAGGGATAAACGAGGTAATTCCATGGCACGAATCGCAGGCATCACCCTCCCGCCGGACAAGCGCATCGAGATCGGCCTGACCTACATCTATGGGATCGGCCGGTCCAAGAGCCGCCAGCTCCTCGACGAGGCCAAGATCGACAAGAACAAGAAGGTCAAGGCCCTGACCGAGGACGAGGTCAACAAGATCCGGCAGATCATCGAGAAACGGGAGAAGATCGAGGGCGACCTCCGCAAGGAGGTCACCATGAACATCAAGCGGCTGGTCGACATCGGCTGCTACCGCGGCCTCCGGCACAAGAAGAAACTGCCGGTCCGGGGCCAGCGGACCAAGACCAACGCCCGGACCCGCAAGGGGGTCAAGGGGCAGCGGATCAAGAAGCTCAAAGAAGCGAAGAAAGCGTAAGGAGGGCCAGCCGCCATGCCGCCAAAAACCACTGCCAAGAAGAAGAAAGCCCGCCGCGAGATCGGGTTCGGGGTGGCCCACATCCAGTCCACCTTCAACAACACGATCATCACCATCACCGACCATGTCGGCGCCACGGTCGTCTGGGCCAGCGGCGGCACGTCGGGGATGAAGGGCGCCCGCAAGGGCACGCCCTTCGCCGCCCAGCTCGCGGCCAAGGACGCCGCGACCAAGGCCCGGGAGTACGGCGTCCGCTACGTCGACGTCCGGCTCAAGGGCCCCGGCGCCGGGCGCGAGTCGTCCATCCGGGCCATGCAAGCCGCCGGCCTGGAGATCAAGTCCATCAAGGACGTGACGCCCATCCCGCACAACGGGTGCCGCGTCCGCCGCCGCCGGCGGGTCTGAGGAGAGAGATATCATGGCGAAGTATCAAGGAGCCGATTGCCGGCTCTGCCGGGTCGAGAAGAACAAGCTCTATTTCAAGGGCGCCAAGTGCCTGACCGACAAGTGCCCGCTGGAACGGCGCGCCTACGCGCCGGGCCAGCACGGGCGCTCGCGCAAGCGCGTGCTGGGCTACGCCATCCAGCTCCGGGAGAAGCAGAAGCTGAAAAGGTACTACGGCATGTCCGAGGAGCAGTTCCGCTTCTTCTTCGAGCGGGCCGAGCGGCAGAAGGGCGTCACCGGCGAGAACCTCCTGTCCATGCTCGAGCGGCGCCTCGACAACGTCGTCTACCTGTGCGGCTTTTCCCTGTCGCGCGGCCACGCCCGCCAGCTCATCGGGCACGGCCACTTCCGTCTTAACGACCACAAGGCCGATATCCCCTCCGCCCTGGTCAAGCCGGGCGACGTTATCGCTTTCCGGCCCCGTTCGGCCAAGAGCGAGGACGTCCAGGCCGTCGTGGCCTCGAACCGGTCCAAGACCCTGCCGGGCTGGCTGCAGGTCGATTGGGAGAACCTGAAGGGCCGGGTCCTGGCGCTGCCGACGCGCGCCGACGTCACCCTGCCTGTCGAGGAGCACCTGGTCGTCGAGTTGTACTCCAAGTAAGGAGAACGTCCCATGACAGAGACGAATTTCCAGAGACCCAAGTTCCTCGAGTGCGATTACGAGACCCTGACTCCCCAGTACGGGAAGTTCATGGCCCAGCCCTTCGAGCGCGGCTACGGCGTCACCGTGGGCAACGCCCTGCGGCGCATCCTGCTGTCCTCGATCACCGGGGCGGCCGTAACCTCGGTGCGGATCCACGGCGTCCTGCACGAGTTCTCGACCATCCCCGGGGTCGTCGAGGACGTCACCGACATCATCCTCAATCTCAAGTCCATTCCCCTGAAGCTCCGGGGCGACGAGCCGCGGCGGATGAGCATCAAGAAGGCCGGCCCGGCCACGGTCACCGCGGCCGACATCCAGCACGACGCCGACATCGAGATCCTGGACCAGGCGATCGCCGTCGCCTCCGTCGATGTCGACGGGACGCTCGACGCGGAGATGGTGGTCAAGAACGGCCGCGGCTACATCCCGGCCGACCAGAACTTCGACGAGGAACAGAGCCTCGACTACATCCCGCTCGACTCCTCGCACTCGCCCGTCCTCAAGGTCAACTACAAGGTCGAGCCGGCCCGCGTCGGCAAGCGCATCGACTACGAGAGCCTGACCCTGGAGATCTGGACGACCGGGGCCATCCGGCCCATGGACGCCCTGTCCCAGGCGGCCAAGCTCATGCGCGACCACCTCGGCATCTTCCTCAACGTCGTCGACGAGCCGCTCGAGCGCGAGCCGGCCGCCTCGAAGAAGGAGATCCCGTACCTGGGCCAGGCCGACGTCCTGGCCAAGACCATCGATCACCTGGAGCTCTCGGTCCGCTCCAACAACTGCCTCCGCTCGGCCGGCATCGAGCGGATCTACGAGCTCGTGCAGAAGACCGAGGACGAGCTCCTCAAGACCAAGAACTTCGGCCGCAAGTCCCTTGCCGAGATCAAGGAGACGCTGGCCAATCTGAACCTCGGGCTGAACATCGAGCTCCACCCTCGTCTCATCGAGCGGATCCAGGCGGAGATCAAGGCCGGCGCGCCCGAGAAGGAGACTGAGGCATGAGGCACCAGGTCAAAAAAGGAATGCTCGGGCGCAATACCGCCCATCGCCGGGCGCTGCTGCGCAACCTCGTGACGTCCTTCCTCGAGCGGGAGCGGGTCCGGACGACCCTGGCCAAGGCCCGGGAGGTCCGGCCCATCGCCGAGAAGATGGTCACCCTGGGCAAGCGGGGCACCCTGCACGCCCGGCGCCAGGCCCTGGCGTACATGACCAAGGAGACCGCGGTCAAGAAGCTCTTCGACGAGATCGGCCCGCGCTTCAAGGAGCGTCCGGGCGGCTACACCCGGATCGTCAAGCTCGACCGCCGGGCCGGCGACGGCGCGGCCATGGCCCTGATCGAGCTGGTGGACGCGGAGTTCAAGGCCAAGACCAAGAAGAAGAAGAAGGAGGCCAAGAAGCCGGCGGCCAAGTAGCTTAGGCGAGGATCATAGGGGGCCCGGCGTTCGCCGGGCCCCTTTTTTATTGGCTCGGGAAGCAGCTCTCTCCGGCTCTGACAAGAGCTCTGTTCGGACATTTCCCGGAAGCATGGCTCGGGGCCGCTCAAGCGGGCTCCCGCCCTCAGCTCACTTGGCGGGCGCTTCGGCCGGACGCCGCGCGGCCTGGTAGATCTTTGTCCAGTAGGCGTCGGCCAGGCGGTCAATGCGGACGCAGGGCGTCTCGTGGACCGTCGCGTTGATGAAGTACTCGCGGTCGATCATCATGCCCACGTGGCCGATCTTGTTCAGGGCCTGGCCGAAGAAGATCAGGTCGCCGGCCTGCTCCTGGCCCTTGGGCACCTCCCGCAGGCCGCTCTCGGTCATCTGGATGTCGGCGTCGCGGAGGATCGGCACGCCGTTCATCTTGTAGACGAGCTGGGCCAGGCCCGAGCAGTCGAGCCCGAGCGGGGAGGTCCCGCCCCAGGTGTAGGGCACGCCGAGGAGGCGCTTGGCCAGGGCGACCATGTCGGCCGCGGGCCGGCGGGGCCAGGTCCAGGGGGCCTCATGGATCTCCCCGTCTCCCTTCTGGATCCAGGCCCGGACGCCGTCCGGCAGCAGGACCTCGAGCCAGCGGTCGTTCTTCTCGCCGGCGACCTCGAGGACCGAGCTCAGGGGCGCCGTTCGCACCGGCTTGTGGGCCGTGACGTCCGCTTCCCGGTAGGTGTTGGCCAGCAGCCCCAGCACGACGAAGACCCGGCCCGACGAAGCGTAGGGCTTCTCGCCCGGCTTCAGGAAGCGCAGGGAGGAAGCCGGGACCCAGCCCGGGTAGGCATCCGGCGTCTCGATCCGGACCCAGTCTTCCCCGGCGGCGTTCTTCTCTCTCTTGACGATCTTGACGTTGTCGCCGAGCAGGGCCTGGCTGACGACGTCGACCGTATCCGTGGGGCCGCTGAACATGTTCTCGACCGAGCGGATCACCACGGCCGCCGTCGGCCCGGCCGCGAGCTCCGGGCGGAGATCGGCCGGCTTCGCGGTCTGCGGCTGGGTTTGGCCGGCGCAAGCCAGCACGGGGGACAGGGCGATCAGGATCGCGGCGATCAGCGTCTTGGCCATGAGGCACCTCCGGGCGAACGTCCGAATGAATATCATAGCCGTGTTGAGGGCGGGAGACAAGCGGGTATCGGGGGACACGACCGCATTTCCAAATGTCCTCTTTTTTCCGTTATAATGCGGGGCGGAGGTGACGACATGAAGCGCAAGGAATTCCTGGGACTCGCCGGCGCCGCCGCGGCCGGGTCGCTCGTTTCCATCCGGCCGGCCCTGGCCCAGGCCCTGACCGGCGGCGGCGGCAGGACGAAGCTTTCGATCAAGATCATGGACCTCAAGCTCCAGTACGCCTGGGGCCTGTCGCGGGGGACCTGGACGACCCGCCGGAACGCCTTCGTCAGGATCGAGCGGGACGGCCTGGCCGGGCTGGGTGAAGCCGCCCCCATCGCCCGCTATAACGAGACGGCCGAAGGCGCCGCGGCCTTCTTCGAAAAAGCCCGCCCCGTCCTCGAGCGCGACCTCTGGGAATACGCCGTCCGCTGGAACGATCTCGAGGCCCTGGCCCCGGCCGAGCACGCGGCCAAGGCGGCCCTGGACATGGCCCTGCTCGACTGGGTCGGGAAGAAGCTGGGCGTGCCGGTCTGGAAGCTCCTCGGCCTCGACAAGGGCGGCGCCCTGAAGACGACCTATTCCATCGGCATCGACGAGGTCCCGGTCATGCAGGAGAAGATCCGCGCCTACCCGGACTTCGGCGTCTACAAGATCAAGGTCGGCACGAAGGACGACCGCAAGATCATCGAGGGCATCCGGGCCGTGACCTCGAAGCCCCTCCGTGTCGACGCCAACGAAGGCTGGAAAACCAAGGAAGAGGCCCTCGAGAACATCAACTGGATGGCCGGCCTGGGGATCGAATACGTCGAGCAGCCGATGCCCGCCGGCATGCTCGGGGACTACGCCTGGCTCAAGGAGCGCTCCAAGCTCCCCCTCTACGCGGACGAGAGCCTGATGAAGGCCTCGGACATCCCGCGCATCGCCCCGTACTTCGACGGCCTCAACATCAAGCTGATGAAGTGCGGCGGGATCCAGGAAGCCGTGCGCATGGCGGCCATGGCCCGGGCCCTGGGCCTGAAGCTGATGATCGGCTGCATGGTCGAGACGTCGCTGGCCATCTCGGCCGCCGCGGCCATAACGCCGCTCTTCGACCACGCCGACCTCGACGGCAACCTGCTCTCGGCGACGGATCCGTTCAAGGGCGTCAGGACGGTCAAGGACCAGCTGGTCCTCAACGACAAGCCCGGGCTGGGGGTCGAAGGCAGCGTCTGGTAACGGCGCGCGCCGGGCGGGATCAGGTCGTCTTGCCGGCGGTGACGACGAGCTTCTGGCCCACGTAGAGGATATCCGAGGCCAGGCCGTTCTCGGCCTTGATCTTGTCCACCGTCGTCTTGAAGGACTGGGCGATCTGGAACAGGGTATCGCCGCCGCGCACCGTGTAGTTGACCTTTTCGCCCTCGGCCGCCGCCGTCGCCGCGCCCGCAGCGGCCGGGGTTTCCACGCCGCCCCGGGAGGGCACCCGGAGGACCTGGCCGACCCGGATGAGGTTCGACCTCAGGCCGTTCAGGCTCATGATGGCGTTAACCGAGGTCCGGTAGCGCCGGGCGATCGCTCCCAGCGTGTCGCCCGGGCGTACCGTGTGCCGGTCGGTGACGACATCGGGGGGGATGTACTGGGGGAGCGTGGCGATGCAGGCCAGGCATTTCTCGCCGTAGCCCGCCGGGACGCGGAGGCCGTAGGAGTAATTCGGGGTCGAGTCGTGGCGCAGCTCCGAGTTGAGGGAGACCAGTAGCGCGGGATCGAGCGCCAGGTTCTGGGACAGCGTCGCCAGCTTGACGGCGGCGTCCACCTTGACGGTTTCGAAGGGGAGGGGCGGGTCGGGCGTCGGCAGGTCGAAGCCGTACTTGGCCGGGTCGCCGACGATCAGCAGGGTGGCGATGAAGCGGGGCACGTGCCGGGCCGTCTCGAAGGGCAGGTTGGCGAAGATGTCCCAGAAGCTGTCGAAGTACTCGACCTTCTGGGCCCGCATGACCCGCTGGACCTGGGCCTCGCCGCAGTTGTAGGCGGCGATGGCCGACATCCAGTCGCCGAACATGTCGTGGAGCTCGACCATGTACTGGATGGCCGCCCGCGTGGCCTTGACCGGGTCCATGCGCTCGTCGATGTACTTGTCCTGCTTGAGGCCGTAGCGGAAGCCCGTCGAGCGGATGAACTGCCACATGCCCAGGGCCCGGGCCCGGGACAGGGCCCGCGGCCGGAAGGCGCTCTCGATGAGCGGGATCCAGGACAGCTGCTCGGGCAGGCGCTCCTTGCGCAGCTCCTCGAGGATCATGTCCCGGTACTGCCCGGAGCGCTTGTAGGAGTCGAGGAAGGCGTTGCGCTCGACCGTCTGGAAGGACTTGATCTCCCGGAGGACCCACTGGTTCTCGACCAGGGGGATGGAGCCATTGACCGAATGGGCCAGGGTCGTCCGGGCCGCCGAGAGCTTCTGGATGCGCTGGGCGATCAGGAGACGGAGGTCATGCTTCTCCTGGAGGAGGGGCGAGTCGGCCGGGACGGACATCCTCAGGAGGTAGCCGTAGGCCTCGTCGAGCTTGACCAGGGCGCCGTCCATGTCCTCCCGGTCGATGGCCGCCTGGGCTTCCTCGACCGTGGCATAGGCCGCCTCGAGCAGGACCGACGGGTCTTTCTCGTCGATATCGGGTTTCGCGGCCTGGACGGCTTCCTTGTCCTCGTCCCGGGCCGGCTTGGGAGCCGGCTCGGCCTCGACGGCGGGCTTCTCGGGCTGGGGCGCCGGGGCCTGGACGTCGGCCGGCGGGGCCGCGGCCGGCTTCGAAACCGGCTTGGGGGCCGTCGCGGCGGGCTTGGGGGCGGGAGAACAGGCCGCCAGCAGGAGCAGGATCAGGGGAAAAGCGGCCCAGGCCAGGGGTAAATTGCGTTGTTGCTTCATTTTCGGACACATCTTATACCACAGGGGCCGGCCGACCGTCAACGCCGAAAGGGGGTAGAAGCGGCTCAGGCTGCTTTGCGGTGCCAGTTCCAGGCCGATCCGACGATCGTCTCGAGGGAGGACAGGCGCGGGGTCCAGCCCAGGACCCGCCCGGCCTTGGCCTTGGAGGCCAGGAGCACGGCCACGTCCCCCTGGCGCCGTGGCGCGACATCATAGGGGACCGGGCGGCCGGTCACCTTTTCGGCCGTCCGGATGACCTCGAGAACGGAATGGCCCGCCTCGGTGCCCAGGTTGATGACGTCGCCGGGCCCGCCGGCCAGGAGCGACTTCAGGGCCAGGACATGGGCGTCGGCCAGGTCGGTGACGTGGATATAGTCCCGGACGGCCGTCCCGTCGGGCGTCGGGAAATCGCCGCCGAAAACCTTCAGGCGGGGCGCCTTGCCCAGGAGGCTGAGCAGGACGTTAGGCACGAGGTGGGTCTCGGGGGAATGGCATTCGCCCGCCGTCCCGTCGAGGGCCGCCCCGGCGGCGTTGAAATAGCGAAGCGCGATCGAGCGCAGGCCGTGGGCCCGCTCATAATCCCGGAGGATGTCCTCGACCATGAGCTTGGCCCGGCCGTAGGGGTTGGCCGGCCGCGTCGGGTGGCTCTCGGGGATGGGTGTGGTCTCGGGCTCGCCGTAGACGGCGGCCGTCGACGAGAAGATGAGGGCCCTGGTCCCGGCCTCGAGCATGGCGTCGAACAGATTCAGGCTGGTAGTCAGGTTGTGGGTGTAGTATTTCCTGGGGTTGACCCAGGATTCACCGACCTGGATGAGCGAAGCGAAATGGAGCACCGCCCCGATCTCATGGTCGCGGAAGACCCGACGCAGGGCCTCGCGGTCGAGGAGGTCGGCCTTGATCAAGGGCGCCGCCCCGACAAGCTCCGGCCGGCCGCTCGAGAGGTTGTCCAGGACGAGGACGTCGAAGCCGTTCCGGACGAGCTCCCTGACGGCGTGCGAACCGATATAGCCGGCCCCGCCGGCGACGAGTACGGTCATGGCGCCTTCCTTTCGAGGAGGCGGCGCGCCCTGGCCAGGCCGGCCGCCTTGGTGTCGAACGCGTTGTCGAGCTGGGCCCGGTAGAGCTTCTTGAGCAGGCGGCCCATCGCCGGCCCGGGCTGGACCCCGAGGGCGATCAGGTCCCGGCCCATGACCAGGGGCCTGATCGTCTCCCGGTTGACCCGGAGCTCGTCGAACTTCTTGAACAGCCAGCGGGCCTGCCGGTCGAGCCCCCGGAGGAGGCGGGCGCCCCGGCCGGCCCGGTCGGCGGCGTCGAGGAGAACGACGAGGTCGATCTCGCCCTGGACGTCGGCGGCCAGCCGGTTGAAGGCCTTCCTGGTGACCTCCTCGCGGCCGTTCCACAGCTCGCCGGCCCGGTGATGGACGCGGATGAGCAGGGGGACCATGCGGCCGATGGGATAGCCGTTCCAGGTCTGGACCTTGAACCGGAGCAGGACCCGGCGGGCCGCCCGCTCGCTCTGGATGTCGTGGCCGGCCGAAGTCAGGGCCATGCGGCCGCGCTTGAATTCCCAGCGGGTCGTCGTGGCCTTGCCCAGGTCGTGATAGAGGGCGGCCAGCAGAAGGGCCAGGCGCTTGGGCGTCGGGAGCCCGCGCAGGCGCCCCAGGGCGGCGGCCTGGTCGACGGTGAGCTTGATGTGGGCCCAGACCGTGTGGTGGCCGTAGTCGTCCCGCTCGGGGTGGAAGACCGAATCCTGGATGGCCAGGGTCAGGGCCTGGAGCTCGGGGAACCACTGCTCGAGAACGCCGAGACGGAACATCTCCTCGAGGCCGACGGACGGCCGCGGCGATCCGAGGAGCAGCTTGAACATCTCGTCGTTGACCCGCTCGACGCTCAGCCCGGCCAGGTTCACGGCCCGGGCGGCCGGGTAGATCGAGGGATCGACCTTGAAGCCCAGGACCGAGGCGAAACGGGCCACCCGGACGACGCGCAGCGGGTCGTCGGGGAATGCGGCCGGGTTGGTCAGGCGGATGCGCCGGGCCAGCGTGTCCTTGCGGCCCTCGAAGGGGTCGATAAGGCTCCCGTCCCTGAGGCGCAGGGCCATGCTGTTCGTCCGGAAATCGCGGCGCTCGAGATCCTTCTCGACGGGCAGGCCGGGGTCGGCGGCGACGACGATGTCCTTGTGGCCCCGGGCGCCGGACGCCGCCGCCCGGTCGACTCGGGGCAGCGCGACGTCATAGGTCCGGCCCTGGCGGGTGAACTTGATGATGCCGAAGCTCCGGCCGACCAAGTCGACCCGGCCGTGCTTCCCGAGGCGGGCGATGATCGTCTCGAGCGGCCGCCTGGCGACCAGGAGATCGACCTCCGGCGAGGGCCGGCCGAGGATGAGGTCGCGGACGAAGCCGCCGACGGCGTAGACGTCGCCGCCGAAGAGCCGGACGAAGAGAGCCCGGTCGGGGAAGTCGAACTTCAGCTTGGTCATTGGGCGGACGGGAACTTCTCCAGCATCTCCCTGACCGCGTCCTTGTGGACCATGAACATCAGGCACTTGAGGCGGATGTAGTCGGCCTGATAGAAGAAGTAGCCCTTGACGTTCCCCCACCAGGCGTTCTCCCAGGAATCCTTGATCAGGTACCAGTTGCCCCTGGCCTCTTCGATGTAGCCGACGCAGTGGACGGCGTGGTCGTCGGTCGAGGCGCCGCTCGTGAAGCGGCACTCGCGGCTGGACTGGTCGATGTACTGGGACGGGATGTCGAAGCTGGGCACCATGGCCAGGTTGTCCCGGCCCAGGTAGCCGGGCTCGGAGAAATCGACGGCCAGGGTGGCGGAGTAGCCCCGCCGCAGGGACCGGAGCAGGGCCAGCGAGAACTCGTAGAGGGGCAGGTTCAGGTAGTCCCTGGAATGCCACCAGTTGTCGGGGACCCGGTATTCTCCCTTGGCGTAGAAGGGCAGATACATGAAGCTGATGAACGAGACGTAGTCGTCCGGCCTGAGGCCGAGCGCGGCCAGGTATTCGAGCGGCGTGAGTGACCGGCCGTCGACGTCGATGCGGGCGGGCGGGCGCCCCAGGTGCTTGTCCAGGATGGCCCGAACGCCGGCGACGGCGGCCGCTTCGTCCCATCGGTCCCCGGCGGCCAGGCCGTTGAGGAAGTCGCGGAACTCGCGGAAGAGGGGGCCGTGATCGTGGGCGGTCTTGCCGCCGGGCAGGCCAGGATAATCGGTCTCGCGGACCAGGCCGTACTGCTTGATCCGGGCCAGCGCCGAATTGGGCTCGGAGCCCTGGCCGAGGAAAGACTTGCCCTTCTCCCGGATGAAGCGGCGGGCCTTTTCGACGTATTCCCAGTAGACCGTGTGCATCTCGGACAGCTTGACCTCGGCCTGGCCCTTGCGCCGCAGCTCGGATTCGAGGAGCGAGGTGGCCGCGAAGGCCCAGCAGGTCCCCGTGTTGCCCTGTGGGACGGGCGGCAGGTGGAAGAGCTTGGTGAAGGCGTTGAGGTCGGTCGGATGGGCGAAGCCGGTCAGGTCGGCGGCCAGGAACGAGGCTTCGGCGCTCGCCGGGCCCTCTTTGATGTAGACCGCCTGGTCGTGCTTGGGCCCGGGGCCCGCGGACGCAGGGGACCCGGCCTTCTTGCCGCAGGATATCGTCAGTCCCGCGGCCAGGGCCATGACCAGGATAAGCACCGCCAGTCTGCGCATATTCATCGCTGTCCCTCCTCCCGGAAGATCGCGCCGGGGCGCGGATTTCCATTATAGGATTCGCGGCCCTGAACTGCAAAACGAAAAAGAGCGGAAAAGGGGGAGTTCCCGTTCTTGACCGGCTTGTCAGGCGGCGCCTTTTTGGGTATCCTGGAAGGAAGACATGAACGCGCGCCAACGTCCGACAGCCGCCCCGCTCGCCGTTGCCGTCATGCTGTCGACGCTGGCTTTCGCCCTGGCGCCGCCGGAGGCCCGGCCCGCGCCGGCTTCTCCCGCCGGGGGACGGGACGAGGTCAGCCTGACCCTCCGGGAGAAGGTCATCAAGGACCTCAGCTCGTCCGGGCTGGTCCTGGCCTTCCACGTCCTCGTCGCCAACCCGGCCGAGGCGCCGCGTGAGCTTGTCCGCTACCGCTACCGGGTCCGCATCGACCAGAAGGAATACATCAACACGGAGATCGCCCTCGACGCGCCGCTGGCCGTGCCGGCCGGCGGCCGGACGCTCATCGCCCTGCCGGTCAAGATCACCTACGAGCTGTTGTTCAAGGTCACCGGGCCGATCGAGGGCCAGGCCCTCTGCGACATCGTCGGCGACATGTATTTCCGGAACGAGCGGCTGAAGGAGCAGAGAGCATCCTTCGCCTACAGCGGGGAGTTCCCGATCTTCAAGGACCCCGAGGTCGACCTGCTGCCCCTCGACGTCCTGGACCTGACGGTCGGCGGGGCCGACGTGGTCTTCCATCCGCGGTTCAAGAACCTGAACCGCTACGATCTCATCGTCGAGACCATCGACTATGAGCTTTTCTTCAGCGGCCGCCCCGTGCAGGCCGGGTCCATCCCCGGCGACAAGAGCCTGCCTGGGACCGGCGAAAAGAGCTTCGCCCTGCCGTTCCTGCTGGATTTCTTCGAAGCCGGCGACGACGTCCGGGCCGGCTTCGCCCAGGACGAGTTCCCCTGCCGCTTCGCCGGGCGGGTCGTCATCGCCTCGGTTTGGGGACGGCTGGCCATCCGCTTCGACAGGACCCAGCCTCTCCGGCTCAACAAGAAGGTCTGATCCCCCAAACAAAAGGGCGCGCCCCCGGGGGGACGCGCCCGCACGTCGATCTTGAGGCCGGGAACTAGAACCAGTAGCTCAATCCGGCTGTCAGAGCCAGCCCGCCCAGGTCGAGAGGCTCGAAGCCGGCGAACCAATTGTCGAGCTTGGCCTTGACCGAGTGATAGCGGACCTCGGCCTCGATGGTCGTCCGGTAGCCGATGGGGATCTGGAATCCGCCGAAGGCGTGCCAGCCGAAGGACGCGCCGCTCTCGCGGCCGAGCACCGACTCCACGGGATAGATGTCGACGTCGCCCAGTTCGGGATCGGGGTAGACCCAGGGATCGGCGAAGTTGACCATGTCGCCGAACATGCGCACGCTCCAGAAGACGAGGCTGGCGCCGCCGCCGAAGTAGGGGACGAGCTTCGCCCGCCGGCCGAGGGGCAGGAGCTTGACCGACAGCTGCAGCGGGGTCGAGGTGACCCGGAAGGAATGGGCGATATCGTTGCCCATGTAATATTCATAGGGGAACGCGAAATCGCCCTCGTCCAGGGAGTTCAGGACCCAGTCCCTGTAGTAGCCGTACTGGCTCCTGTTGAACGTGTCCAGGGCCAGGCTGAGGCTGATGTTCTTGCCGAGGAAGTAGTCGTAGGCGGCGCCGAGCATGGCCCCCCGGTAGTCGCTCTTGTTGAAGCTCATCTGGCTGAGCTCGATGGCCCAGAGGCTGTCGGGGTGGGCGGTCGGGTCGGTCGAGAACTGCGGCATGAAGAACCCCAGCCGGAACTGGACCGAATCGGAAAAAGCGAGGGTCGGGACGAGAAGAAGGAGTCCCGCGGCGAGGATGGTCAGCTTTTTCATTTCGTTCCTCCTGTTCGCCATGAATTATAGCAAAAATTATGCCAGCCCGGACCTGGGGAGATCCGGGCCGCCGCCCCCGGGGGCTGTGCCCAAAACAGGTCAGGTGTCCTCCATGCCGGGCCGGGGGGGCGTTTGACTTTCGGGCCGGGGCCGGGATACCATCCCGGCCGTGACGAAGACCCTGATCGTGCCGCTCGACCCCGGCGCCGGGACCGCGTTCCCGGCCGGGGAGATAGCCGGCCGCCTGCTGGCCGGGGCCGTGGCCGCCTACCCGACGGAGACCTTCTACGCCCTGGGCGCGGCCGCCTTCGCCGGGAAAGCCGTGGACAGGATCTTCCGCCTGAAGAAGCGCGGGGCCTCCAAGCCCCTGTCCTTCATCGTCTCCGACATGGAAATGGTCCGCGAGGTCGCCGCCGCGATGCCCGCCGCGTTCACGGCCCTGGCCGCGGAATTCTGGCCGGGCCCGCTGACCCTCGTCCTCCCGGCCGCCGCCGGCCTGCCGGACCGGCTGCTCGGGCCGGGCCGGACGATCGCCGTCCGCATCCCGCCGCTCGCCTGGCTGCGGGCCCTGGTGCGGGAGATGAGCGAGCCGCTGACGGCGACCAGCGCCAACCTGGCCGGGGAGCCCGAGATCGCCGGGGCGGCCGAGGTCCGGGCCCTGTTCGAAGGGCAGGTCGACATCATCATCGACGGCGGCCCCGCGCCCGGCGGCCGGCCCTCGACCATCGTGGACTTGTCCGCCGGGACGCCGCGCATCCTGCGCCAAGGGGCGATCCCCGCGGAACGGATAAAAGCATTTATCGGCGGCCCGGCTTGATCGCCGGCCGCGCCCCTTTCGAGACGCGCCCCCGATGCCCCGCTACTTGACGGTGGCCCCGGCCTCGATCTCGCGGTCGAAGAAGGGGACGACGGCCTTGTTGTCGGGGGTGATGGCGGCGAGCAGCATGGCCTGGGACTCGATGCCGCGGATGACCGCCGGCTTGAGATTGCAGATGACGATGAGCTTCTTGCCGACGAGCTCCTCCGGCGCGTAGGTCTCGGCGATGCCGGCGACCATCTGCCGCTGCTCCGTGCCGATGTCGATCTTGAGCTTGAGGATCTTGGTCGCGCCGGGAATGCGTTCGGCCTCGAGGATCCGGGCCACCCGGAGGTCCATCTTCTTGAATTCGTCGTAGCTGATGATGTCCATTCCCTTCGCTCCCTTCGTCGTCGTTTCGGGCCCCGCGGCCGGCGCGGCGGCCGGTCCCGCGGCCTGGGTCCCGGCCTCGTCGGCCAGGAAGTCCTTCAGCGCCACCCTCGGGAAGAGCGCCTGCGGCGTCCCGACCTTGCGGCCGGGGCCGAAGCCGCGGAATTCGATCTTCTCCCAAGGCACGTCGGACGGCTTGGCCGGCTCCCCGAGGAAGCCCCAGACCTTCTCGACCGACCGGGGCATCACGGGGTAGGCGAGATAGCTCGCGCCGCGGATGGCCGCCGCGGCCTGGAGCAGGACACGCCCCAGCCTGGGCCGCCGGGCCGGGTCCTTGGCCATGATCCAGGGCTCGTTGTCGGCCAGGTACTTGTTGACCCGGCCGATGTAGGCCCAGATCTCCTCGAGGGCCTTGTTGAGGGCGCAGGCGTCATAGAGTTCGAAGACGCGGCCCTTGAGCTCCTCGAACCCGGTCCGGACGGCGGCGTCCTCGGCCGTCTCCTCGCCGGGAGCGTCGATCGTCCCGCCGAAGTAGTTGCCGATCATCGTCAGCGTCCGCTGGACCAGGTTGCCGAAGTCGTTGGCCAGGTCCGAGTTGACCCGGTGCAGGAAGCCCTCGTGGGAGAAGTTGCCGTCCTGGCCGATGGGGATCTCGCGCAGCAGGAAGTAGCGCAGCGGGTCCGGCCCGAAGGCCTTCAGCAGGACGTGCGGGTCGAGGACGTTGCCCCGGGACTTGGACATCTTGGTGTCGTCCTTGAGCCACCAGCCGTGGCCGTAGACCGTGCGGGGCAGGGGCAGGCCGGAGGCCATCAGGAAGGCCGGCCAGTAGACCGCGTGGAACCTCAGGATGTCCTTGCCGACCAGGTGGATGTCGGCCGGCCAGAACTTCTCGAAGCGGTCCATGTTCCAGTCGTAGCCGATGGCCGTGACGTAATTATGGAGGGCGTCGAACCAGACGTAGATGGTGTGCTTGGGATCGCCAGGCACCGGCACGCCCCACTTGACCGTCGTCCGGGTGATGCTCAGGTCCTTGAGCCCGCCCCGGACGAAGCTGGCGACCTCGTTCATCCGGCTCTGCGGCCGGACGAAATCGGGGTGCTCCTCGTAGAGCTTAAGGAGCCTGTCCTGGTAGGCCGACAGGCGGAAGAAGTAGGTCTCCTCGGAGACGACCGAGGCCTTCTTGCCGCAGTCGGGGCAGGTCTTGCACCCGTCGGCCTCGACGGGCACGTCGTCGGCGAGGAAGTTCTCGTCGGAGACGCAGTACCAGCCCCGGTACGTGCCCTTGTATATGTCGCCCCTGCCGAGCAGGATCTGGAAGAGCTTCTGGACGCCCTTCTCGTGGAAGTCCATGGTCGTGCGGACGAAGAAGTCGTAACGGATATCGAGGGCCTGCCACAGGTCCTGGGCCCGGCCGACCACGGAATCGGCCAGGGCCTTGGGGGTCATCCCCCTTTCGGCCGCCGCCTTCTCGATCTTCTGGCCGTGTTCGTCCGTCCCGGTCAGGAAGAAGACGTCCTTGCCGGCCAGCTTCTGGAAGCGGGCCAGCGTGTCGGCGATGATGGTCGTGTAGGCGTGCCCGATGTGGGGCACGTCGTTGACGTAATAGATCGGCGTCGTGATATAGAAGGTCTTTTTAGAGTTCTTGGCCACTGCCGTGTCCTCCTCGGATGAGCATCATGGCCTCGGCCCGCGTCGCCGGGTTCTTGCGGAAGACGCCGCGGACGGCCGAGGTCACCGTGATCGACTTGGGCTTCTTGGCCCCGCGCATCGACATGCACATGTGCTCGGCCTCGATCACGACCATGACGCCCAGGGGCTCGAGGTGCTTGTCGAGCAGGTCGGCGATCTGCTTCGTCAACCGCTCCTGCACCTGGAGCCGCCTGGACAGGGCCTCCACGACCCGGGCGATCTTGCTCAGCCCGACGATGCGCCCGGCCTTCGGAATATAGGCCACGTGGGCCACTCCCGCGAAGGGGAGGAGATGATGCTCGCACATCGAATAGAGGGGGATGCTCTTGATGAGGACCATCTCGTCGTGCTTCTCGTCCTCGATGACGCGGAGGTTCCGCGTCGCCTCCTCTTCGGTGCCGCCGAGGATCTCGGCCAGCATGTGGGCCACCCGCTGCGGCGTCGCCTTGATGCCGGGGCGGCCGGGGTCCTCGCCGACGCCCTCGAGGACGAGGCGGACGCCCTTCTCGATCTTCTTGGGATCCATGATGTCCTTGCTTTCGCCTCCGGCCGCCGCTAGGGCTTCCCCGTGAAGCCGCTCGCGGCCCGGCGGGCGATCTCTTTCAGCGGCCTCCCGGTCCGGCGGGCCGCCGCAACGAGGTCGTCGTATTCCGGCTGGACGTTGACCGTCCGGCCGGCCAGCCTGGCCACCTTGACGCCGATCTTCCGGCCGTCCACCCTGACGGTCCGGACCTCGCGCTCGAGGACGCGGCGGCCGACCGGATAATAGCGGACGCCGATCGAGGTCGTCTCGCGGAAGACCGCCTCGATCAGGTCGTCCAGGCGGGCGGACTCGACCAGGAGCGAGAGCTTGGTCCCCAGCCGGTTCTTCTTCATGACCACGGCGGAAAGGGTGGCGTCGAGCGCGCCTTCCTCCAGGGCCCGCTCCAGGAAGTGGGCCAGGAGCTGGGGCGTGGCGTCGTCGATCGTCGCCTCGATGATGTAGACGCTCTTGCCCGGGTCGAACGAGCCGGCCTCGCCGTAGTAAACCCTCAGGATATTGGGGATCTCGGGGAATTCCTTCGTCCCGGCGCCGCGGCCGATCTTCTCGTAAGCGAGCTCGGGCAGACCGGCGAATCTCCCGGCCAGGGCCGAGACGATGGCCGCGCCGGTCGGGGTCACGAGCTCGGATTCGACCCAGGCGGAGTAGACCGGAACCTTCGTCAGCAGCTCGGCGACCGCCGGCGGCGGCACGGCCAGCCGGCCGTGTGACGTCCGGATCCAGCCCGAGCCGACGTTGAGCGGCGAGCAATAGACCTCGCCGACGCCCAGCTCCTCGAGGAGGAAGGCGGTCCCGACGACGTCGACCAGGGCGTCGTCGGCCCCGGCCTCGTGGAGGTGGGCTTCCTTGAACTTCCGGCCGTGGACCTTCGCCTCGGCCTCGAACAGCCGCCGGAAGACCGCCTGGGCCCGGTCCTTGACGGCCGGCGCGAAGCGGCTCTTGAGGACGACCCGCTCGACGTCGGCGAACGTCCGCTCGCCGTGCTTGCGATCCCGGATCTCGACGTCGACCTTGACCGCGGCGAAGCCGCCCCGGCGGACCCGGCGGACGGCGATCTCCACCGGCAGGCGGAGCCCGGCCATCCGGTCCCTGAACAGGGCCGGATCGACCCCCAGGTCCAGGAGCGCGCCGAGGCACATGTCGCCGCTGACTCCCGACGAAGCGTCGAGATAGACGTACTTCATGGTCCATTAAGAATATCGTTTTCATGGGAAAAATGCAAAATCGCGGGGGTTGACTCGGCCTCGCGGAAAAATGTATATCAAGGCGAGGAGGATCCATGGCCGGAACAAAGAAGAGCGCGCCTCCCGTGGCCACGATCGGCATACTCGGCGGCACGGGGCTCTACGAGATCGAGGGCTTCAGGAACAAGAGGGAGGTCCGGCTGCGGACGCCCTTCGGCGAGCCCTCCGGTCCCTATGTCGTCGGCACCCTCGAGGGCCGGCGGGTGGTCTTCCTGGCCCGCCACGGCCAGGGCCACCGGCTCCTCCCGGCCGAAGTCCCGTACCGGGCCAACATCTTCGGGTTCAAGAAGCTGGGCGTCGAGCGGCTGATCTCGATCAACTCGGTCGGCTCTCTCCGCGAGGACATCCCGCCGCGGGACATGGTCCTGCCCGACCAGTTCTTCGACCGCACCCGCCGGGCCGGCACGTTCTTCGGCGGCGGGCTCGTCGCCCATGTCAGCCTGGCCGAGCCGGTCTGCCCCGACCTGGCCGCGACGCTCCATGACGCGGCCGCGAGCCTGGGCCTGAGGGCCCGCCTGGGCGGCACCTACGTCTGCATCGACGGGCCGGCCTTCTCGACCAAGGCCGAGTCGAAGGCCTACCGGTCCTGGGGCGGCACCGTCGTCGGCATGACCGCGGCCACCGAGGCCAGGCTCTGCCGTGAAGCCGAGATCTGCTACGCCACCCTGTGCCTGGTGACGGACTACGACGTCTGGCACGAGACCGAGGAGCCGGTGACGGTCGAGCTCGTCCTCCAGAACATGTCCTTCAACATCGCCAACGCCAGGGAGGTCCTCAGGAAGGCCGTGGCGGCGATGGGGAAGGACGCCAAGCCAGGCTGTGACTGCAGTTCGGCCCTCCGGAACGCCATCGTCACGGCGGCGGGCGTCATCCCGGCGGCGACGAAAAGGGCCCTGGCCCCGATCGTCGGGAAGTACCTGGGATAGGGCCGGGGCGGGCGCCATGAGCCTGGTCATCGTCGGGTCGGTCGCCTTCGACACCGTCCGCACGCCCTGGGGCGACCGGGAGAGGATCGTCGGCGGCTCGGGGACGTACTGCTCGCTCGCGGCCAGCTTCTTCACCCGGCCGCGCGTCGTCGGCGTCGTCGGCCGCGACTTCCCGCGCAAGACGATCGCCTTCCTCCGGTCGCGCGGCGTCGACCTGGCCGGGCTCAAGATCAAGGCCGGCAAGACCTTCCATTGGGAAGGGAAGTACGAGGACGATCCCAACCGCCGGACGACCCTGCGCACGGACCTCAACGTCTTCGCCGACTTCCGGCCGGAGATCCCGGCGGCCTACCGGAACTCTCGCATCGTCTACCTGGCCAACCTCAACCCGGAGCACCACGAGTTCGTCCTGGGCCAGTTCCGCCGGCCGGCCCTGGTGGCCATGGACACGATCCGCCTCTGGATCGACACGAAGCGGGAGGCCCTGCTCAAGGAGCTCGGCCGGAGCGACATCTTTTTCGCCAACGACGAGGAGGCCCGCCTGATCACCGGCGAGCTGAACCTCATCGCCGCCGGCAAGGCCCTCCTCGGGCTCGGCCCGTCGCTGGTCGTCCTCAAGAAGGGCGAGCACGGCGCGCTCGTCTTCCGCCGGAACTTCGTCTTCGGCGTGCTGGCCCACCCCTGCGAGCATGTCATCGACCCGACCGGGGCCGGGGACAGCTTCGCCGGCGGCTTCCTCGGCTATCTCGACAAGCGCCGGACCCTGGCCGCGCGGGACGTGCGCCGGGCCGCGGTCTACGGCAGCGTCATGGCCTCGTTCGCCATCGAGGATTTCGGGATCGGCCGCTTTCAGGCGCTCGACCGGGACCTGGTCGAGGGCCGGTTCAGGCAGTTCCGCAAGCTGACGACATTCTAGGACACGCGCCGGCCCCGGCCCGTCCGGGACGCGGCGGGGGAGGATAAAAAATGGCAGAGATCAAGCCGCCCATGGAGCCTTTTCGCATCAAGGCCGTCGAGCCGCTGCGCGCGACCACGCGCCGGGAGCGGGAGACGCTGCTCAAACAGGCCGGCTTCAACCCGTTCGGCCTGCCGGCCGACAAAGTGACCATCGACCTGCTGACCGACTCCGGCACCTCGGCCATGAGCGACAACCAGTGGGCCGGGATCATGACCGGGGACGAGTCCTACGCCGGGGCCCGCAACTTCTACAACCTCGAGGAGTCCGTCCGCTCCATCTTCGGCTTCAGCCATGTCATCCCGACGCACCAGGGCCGGGCGGCGGAACGCGTCCTCTTCACCTCGATCCTGAAGAAGGGCGACAGCGTCCCCAGCAACATCCACTTCGACACGACCCGGGCCAACATCGAGGTCCTCGAGGCCAGGGCCGAGGACCTGGCTGCCGCCCCGGCCTACGACCCCGACTCGAACGAGCCGTTCAAAGGCGACATGGACGTGGCCAAGCTGAAGAAGTTCATCGAGCGGCGGGGCCGGGAGCGGGTGCCGCTGGTCATGATGACGGTGACGAACAACAGCGGCGGCGGCCAGCCGGTCTCGCTCAAGAACATCAAGGAGACGAGCGAGGTCTGCGCCCACTTCGGCGTCCCGTTCTTCCTGGACGCCTGCCGCTTCGCCGAGAACGCCTGGTTCATCAAGAAGCGGGAGAAGGGCTACGCCAAGAAGAGCGTCCTCGAGATCGCCCAGGAGATGTTCTCCTACGCCGACGGGGCGACCATGAGCGGCAAGAAAGACGCCCTGGTCAACATCGGCGGCTTCGTCACCCTGGACGACGACGCCCTGGCCGAGAGGATCAAGAACAACCTGATCATCAGCGAGGGCTTCACCACCTACGGCGGGCTGGCCGGCCGCGACCTGGAGGCCATGGCCCGCGGCCTCAAGGAGGTGCTCGACGAGGACTACCTCGAGCACCGGACGGCCCAGGTGGCCTACCTCGGCGGTCTCGTCGACCAGGCCGGCGTGCCCGTCCTGAAGCCGTTCGGGGGCCACGCCGTCTACATCCTGGCCGACCGCTTCCTGCCGCACATCCCCCGGGCCCAGTATCCCGGCTGGGCCCTGACCGTGGCCCTCTACCGCGAGTACGGCATCCGGTCCGTCGAGATCGGCGGGGTCATGTTCGGGCGCAAGACGGGCAAGGGGAAGGAAGAGGCCTACCCGGCCCTGGAACTCGTCCGGCTGGCCGTCCCGCGGCGCGTCTACACGGCCTCGCACCTGCGCTACGTCGCCGAGGCGCTCATCGACCTCCACAAGAACCGGGACAAGGTCAAGGGGCTGCGGATCGTCCGCGAATCGCCCTTCCTGCGGCACTTCACCGCCCGGCTCGAGGAGATCTGACGGCCGGGAGGCCTCAGGTCCTGATCAGGCCCGACGGCTCGCAGCTGAGGTCGAGGCTGCCGATGCCGGCGTCGATGTCGATCTCGATGGTGACGGGACTCCTGCCGTAGGCGCCGTTGACGTAGGCGCCGCCCTGCTTGGTCAGGCCGCGGGCGTCGACCGACCCGAGCCCGCCGTCGACCTTGACCCGGACGCCGACCTCGGCCGGCAGGCGGAGCTTGCCGCTGCCGACGCCGCCGTCGATCTTGACGTTGAAGCCCGCGGCGTGGGGGCCGCGGAGGTCGAGTTCCGTCTCGCCGACGCCCATGTCGATCTCGACCCGCTGGAGCTTGAGGCCGCGCAGGTCGAGCCTGCTGCGCCCGGCCCCGAGGTCGATGACGAGATCGAGCGGGACCGTGTCGGCCAGGGTCAGGTCCCAGCGGTTCCGGCTGCGGCCGAAGCTGCTCCGGTGCCGCCGGGGATGACGGACCTCGAGGAGGCCCTTGTCCCCGAGCAGGCGGTAATCCACCTCGGGGCGGTAGCGTTCGCGGCTGAACTCGAAAGCCGCGTCGAGGAGGGCCGGCTGGCCGGCGCCGCAGAGGCTCAACTCGCCGGCGCCCATGCTGATCCGGGCTTCCACCCGGGCCGCCCCGCCGAGTTCCACCGTCCTGGTCTCCCTGATCAGGTTCCCGGGCTCGTCGCAAGCGGCGAAGAGGGCCGCCAGGACGGGGACCGCGATCCATAATTTCTTCTCAATCAATGGCATGGCCGGGCCTCCCTGTCTGATTTGACCTTCCGTTCCGATATACGAAGGCGCCGGGCGCGTGGTTCCCGGCCTCAGGGCCTCCGGATCTTATGGGCCGGCAGGTCCTGCCCGCCCTGATGGAGGACGAGGCCGGTCACCCGGCCCGACGCGTCGACGGTGAAATCGATCTGGGCATCGACGACCTTGAGGAAGAACCGCGTTTCCGATTCGGGGAAGAGCTCGACCTCGGGCTGCCCCGTGGCCTGGGAAAAAAGCCCGTCGCCGCGCCGGACCAGGGTGATGATGAAGCCCGGCGTCAGCTCGTAATCCCCGATCAGGCGGTCGTAGAGCTTGGGATCGAGCGCGATCGCCTGCCGCGCGGCCGGCAGGGGCTTGTCCGTTCTGGCGAAGATCTGGGCCGGCCCGAGGCGGGATTGGATTCGAAGGCCGGCGGCGCGGCCGGCGGCGTCCGTCGAGAAAACGAAACGGGCCGGGTTGTCCTTGAGGAAGAACTCGGTCGGCGAGGCCGGATAGAGCTCGTTCCTCGAGCCGCCCTGTCTCTGGGCGAAGAGCTTCGCCCCTTCGCGGCTGAAGTAGTATTCGTTCTTCTGCTCGTCCACGTAGACGCCGGCGATCCTGTCGAGAACGGCGGCCGGTACCGCCGCGGCCTTTCGTTCCGGCTCGGGCAGGCCGAGCGTCAGCCAGGCGATCTTGACCGCCCGGGGCTCGGGGGCGCGGCCGGCGATGGCGCTGTTGGTCAGGATGGCGATGAAGATCCTGTCCTCGGGGAAGGTCATCTCGTAGGAGGTGAAGCCGTTGATTCCGCCGCCGTGCTCGATCGAGCGGTGGCCGCCGAAGTCGGCGATGAACCAGCCGTAGCCGTAGCCGCTCGATTCCCCGCCGGCGAGCTTGTACGGCCTGAAGGCCAGGTCGAGCCAATCCCTCCTGACGAGCTTGCCGGCGAAGACGGCGTCGCTCCAGACGGCCAGGTCGTCGACGGTCGAGAGGAGCGAGCCGGCCGCGTAAGGCTGGGTCATGCTCAGGTAGGGCGCGTTCAGGAAAGCGTCCTTGTCCGCCTGATAGCCGCGGACGCGGCGGGGGAGGACGCGCTCGGTGTGGTCGTAGGAGGAGCTCTTCATGCCCAGGGGCTTGAAGATGCGCTCGTCGACGAACTGCTCGTAGGTCCGGCCGGAGACCCGCTCGATGATGGCCCCGAGCAGGATGTACCCCGAATTGTTATAGGCCCAGCTCCGGCCGGGCTCGAACTGCATGGGCTTGTCCTTGAAGAGATCGATAAGCTCCTTGACCGTGAAGTCTTTGCGCCAGAGCGGCAGCCACTCGGCCATATCGGTATAGCTCTGGATGCCGGAGGTGTGGGTCAGGAGGTGCTCGACGGTGATCTTGCGGCCCCGGGCCGGATAATCGGGCAGGAACCTGGTGATCTCGTCCTGGAGGCCGAGCTTGCCCTCCTGGGCCAGCAGGAGGATGGACACGGCCGTGAACTGCTTGGTGATCGAGCCCAGGCGGAAGATCATGTCCGGCGCGACCGGGACGCCGAGCTCGAGGTCGGCCAGGCCGTAGCCCTTGCGGAGGATGGTCCGGCCGTCCTTCCGGACGATGACGGCCGCGCCGGGCTGCCCGGGCTTGTAGGTCTCGGCCATGACCGCGTCGATCCTGGCCGCCAGCGCGTCGTCCGCGGCCGGCGCGGCGGCGGCCGCGCGGGCCGGCGCAACGAACGACGTGAAGACAAGAAGCGCAATGCCGGCGACGGCGGCTTTCCTGTTCATGGGCGTTCGAACCTCCTGGGACCGGAACTCGGGGAGGCGCGGGCCCGGCGGCCCGCATCCCCTTGAACCATACAATAATACAAGACGGCGGCTGATGACAAAATGTTCATCCGGCCCGTCCCGCGGTCCCGGCGCCGGCGCGCCCGGGGGCCGGTCAGGCCGCGCCGCCATGGCCGTTCCGGGCGTAAGCGCCGATATCGAGGAAGCCGTGTCCGCTCAGGTTGAAAAGGATGTTCACGGGACGCCGCTCGGCCCTGGCCTTCAGGGCCTCGGCCACGGCCGCGGCGACGGCGTGGGCGGATTCCGGCGCGGGCAGGATGCCTTCCGTCCTCATGAACAGCGCGCCGGCGTCGAAGGCGGCCTTCTCGCCGACCGCGGCCGGTTCGACGAGGCCCATCGCCGCGAGGTGGCTGACCAGGGGCGCCATGCCGTGGTAGCGGAGCCCTCCGGCATGGAGCGGAGGCGGCACGAAGTCCGCGCCCAGCGTGTGCATGTACAGCAGGGGGGTCAGCCCGGCGCTGTCGCCGAAGTCGTACCGCAGCGCGCCCCGGGTCAGAGAAGGGCAGTCCTCCGGCTCGACCGCGACGAAGCGCGTCTGGCGGCGGCCGGCCAGGACGTGCCGGGCGAAGGGGAAGGCCAGGCCGGCGAAGTTCGAGCCGCCGCCGACGCAGCCGATGACCGTGTCGGGGACGGCGTCGAACTCCTCGATCTGCTTCTCCGCCTCGAGCCCGATGACCGTCTGGTGCATCAGGACGCTGTCCAGGACCGAGCCGAGGGCGTATTTGACGTCCGGGTCCTTGACCGTCACCTCGACGGCCTCGGAGATGGCCATGCCCAGGCTGCCGGGGTGGTCATGGTCCCGATCGTAGAACTTCCGCCCGGCCTCGGTCGTCGGGCCCGGGCTTTCGAAGACGCGGCCCCCGAACATCTCCATGATGACCCGGCGTCCCGGCTTCTGGCGGAAGCTCGAGCGGACCATGAAGATCCTCGTCCCGACGCCGAAGCGCGAGCCGGCGTAGGCCAGGGCCGAACCCCATTGCCCGGCGCCGGTCTCCGTGGCCAGCGTCCGGACGCCGTCGCGCGCGGCCAGGAAGGCCTGCATGAGCGCCGTGTTGGTCTTGTGGCTGCCGACGGGCCCGGCGCCCTCATATTTATAGAAGATGCGGGCCGGGGTGTTGAGCTCCTTTTCCAGGGCGGTCGCCTCGACCAGGGGCGTGGGCCGGAAGACCTCGTAGGCCTCGAGCACGGGGCCGGGAATGGGGACCTCGCGGGCCGTTTCGATCTCCTGGCGGATGAAGCTCTTCGGGAAGATGGCCTCGAGGTCCTCGGGCTTGAGAGGCGCCTTCGTTCCCGGATGCAGGGGCGGCTTCGGCGGCTCCGGGAGGTCGGCCTTGATATTGTAGAAGGCCCGGGGAAGAAGGTCCGTCCTTCGCGATGCGAAGCGCATGATGGTGTTGTCCTTTCACGACGTCTTTCCCGTCGTATCCATGGGGTCCTTGGCTCAAGGGGCCGGCGCGCGCGGGCATCCCGGCGGGAGCTGTCCCGGCAGGGGCTGTCCTTCTTGAACAGAAGCGCACCGGCACCTTAAAAGGGGAATGCGCGGGGGAAAGGACTTATCGGGCGGTTGGCACCGCCCACCAGTTCCAGAGCCACGAGGACAGCGCGACGGCGGCGGCGGTCAGGAGGTCGTTCCGGCTGTCCATATCGCGCGGATTATAGGGAACGGGGATCGGGCTGTCAAGCGAAAAAGGAAGTTCTTCTCTCGCCGGAAAAATGTTAACATCGTGATCCGTCTCTTTGGAGGACAGAGCATGAAGTCGCTTGGCAAGAGAAAACCCGCCCCGGTCGCGGCGGCCGCAATGAGCCTGCTCCTTGCGGCCGGGGCAGCTTTCGCCCAGGACCTCGACGGGCTGACGAAGCTCAAGCCGGGGCGGTCGCGGGCCGTGACCTCGACCGACCCGAGCTTCACCGGCAACGCCGACCGGATCAAGCACATCGCCCCGGGCGAGACTCGGGTCCTGGCCGATATCAAAGGCCCGGCGGTCATCCGCCACATCTGGCTGACCTTCAGCGAGGCCCGGCCGAACTGGCTCGAAGCTGCCGGCTCGGCCGCGCCCGACGAGATCGTCCTGCGCATGTACTGGGACGGGGCCCGGGAGCCGGCCGTCGAGGCGCCGCTCGGCGACTTCTTCGGGGCCGGCTTCGGCCGCCGCTCGGAGCTCGTCTCGGTCCCGGTCCAGGTCGAGACCGGCGGGGACGGCTACAACTGTTTCTGGCCCATGCCCTTCTTCAAGCGCGGCCTCATCACCGTCACCAACGAAGGGGCCAAGAACGTCCGCTCGTTCTATTACCAGATCGATTACGCCGGGGAGCCGGGCCTGGCCCGGGACGCCGCCTACTTCTGCGCCCAGTACAACCAGGCCTTCCCAGAGAGGCTCGGGCGCGACTACACCGTCGCCGACATCCGGGGCCAGGGCCATTACGTCGGCACGGTCATGTCCATGCGGGCCCGCAGCCCGATGTGGTTCGGCGAGGGCGATGCCCGGTTCTACGTCGACGGCGAAGCGAAGCCGTCCATCCAGGGCACCGGGACCGAGGACTACTTCCTCATGGCCTGGGGCATGTCGCTCGGCATGTATCCCTATTTCGGCTGCGTCCGCTGGAGCCCGGAAGGGGAGATCCCGGGCACCGAATACTGCATGTACCGCTGGCACATCGCCGATCCGGTCCGGTTCGAGAAGTCCCTGCGCTTCGATATCGAGCACACCGGCTGGATCTCGGCCGACGAGACGGAGAGCGGCAAGATCGAGGGACACGTCGAGCGCGAGGACGACATCGCCACCGTCGCCTTCTGGTACCAGAAGGGCCAGCCCCGGCGCTTCACCGCCCTGCCGCCGCTCGCGGCCCGGCGCTTCCCGGATCTCGATATCGTCGTCGAGGGGAAGACGCTCGCCGCCTCGGCTCGGAAGACGCGGGGCGAGGCCGAGCTCCAGAAAGGATACGATTGGACGGCGGAGGGGCAGGTCCTTTTCCGCCCGACCGGCGACAAGTCCGCCCTCGAGGTCGATTTCGACGTGACCAGGAAGGAGTACCGGGGACTGGTCCTGCGCCTGACCTACGCCGACGACTACGGGGCCTGGCGCGTCTTCCTGGACGGCAAGCCGGCGCCGCTGGCCGAGGACGGGACCGTCCCGTCGGAGAGCCCGGTCATCGATTTCTACTCGCGGGACCTCGACGTCCGGGACGTCTATCTGGGCAGCCTGACCCTCGCGCCGGGACGGCACACCCTCCGCTTCGAGGCCGCGGGCCGGAACCCGCTGGCCAGGGGCGGCGCGCTCGGCCTGGACTCGGTGAGATTGCGGGAGCGGTGGGCGAAGAAACGGAAGCTCCTGACCTGAGACGGCCGGCCGCCCGGATCAGTAATTCTTCTTCTGAGGCAGGGCCATCCAGGCCTCGAAGAGCTCGAGGCACTCGTCCCGCATGAAGCCGGGGACCAGCCGGATCCGGCTTCGGCCGAGCGCCCTCATCTGAGCGTTCGAGATCCGGAGCTCGTTGAAGCCGGACCGCGCGGCGTCGCGGATGCCGGCGCCGAAATAGACCGTGCCGATGCGGGCCCAGTGGATGGCCCCGAAGCACATCGGGCAGGGCTCGGTCGTAGAGTAGATCTCGCAGCCGCCGAGGTCGAAGGTGCCGAGCTTCTTCGAGGCCCTGCGGATGGCGTTGACCTCGGCATGACAGGTGGCGTCGTGCCCCAGGACCGTGTTCCTGGCCGCGGCGACGACCCGGCCGTCCTTGACGATGCAGGCCCCGAAAGGCCCGCCGTCGGGGCGGGCGAGGTTCTTTCTCGCCTCGCGGACGGCGCGGGCCATGAACCGGCGATCCGGCGCGGCGGGTTTCGTCCTCATGGGACCTCCTCGGCCGATTATACTCTGTTGACCGTTCCGGCCGAAATCTGGTTAAATAAGTTTCCATGAGACACCCGAAAGCCCTGCTGGCGGTCGTTCTGTCTTGCGCCGTCCTGTTTCCCGCGGCCTCGGGCCCGGCAGCCGCGGACCGCGGCGCGCCGGCCCTCATCCGCATCCCCAAGGGCGCGACGCTGCCGGTCCGGGCGCTGGCCCGGCTCCAGCTCGACATCCGCCAGGATCTCGGCACCTGCCTGCTGGCCCTGGCCGACGGCGAGGACCTGGCGCTGCTGCGCCGCGGCGGCATCCGCTACACCATGATCAGCAGGGAAGCGGCCCGGCACGAGCTCCTCCTCGTCGACACGAGCCGCCCGGGCGCGCTCGAAGCGCTCCGCGCCGCCGGCCACGCCGTGGCCGTGGAAGCGGGGACCGCGGTCTTCTGGACGGACCAGGGAAGCGCTGCCGAGGCGGTCCCGGCCGGCCTGCCGCGCAAGGTCCTGCCGTCCCGCCGCCTCCCGCTGCAGCTCCGGGTGCCGCCGGCCGGGACCCCCGCTCCGGCCGAGGCATCGGCCCAGGATCCCCTGATCGAATTCATCGTCTCGAACGTCACGCCGGCCGACCTGGCCGCCGAGGTCCAGACGCTCCAGGATCACCAGACCCGCTACGCCTCGACCGCCAACTGCGAGGCCGCGGGCGAATCGCTCTATAGCTCGTTCTCGGCCCTCGGGCTCGACGACGTCCATTTCGAGCCGTTCTCCTTTTCGACGGGCTATGCCTCGCGCAACGTCGTGGCCGAAAAGACCGGCGAGACGTTCCCCGACGACATCTTCATCATCTGCTCCCATTACGATTCGTACTCGCCGTCCCGCCTGACCCTGGCACCGGGGGCCGACGACAACGCCAGCGGCACCGCTGCCGTCCTCGAAGCCGCCCGGGTGCTGGCGCCGTATCCGCTCGACTACACGGTCCGGTTCATCGCCTTCTCGGCCGAAGAGTGGGGTCTCTGGGGCAGCCGCGCCTATGCCGACGCGGCCCATGCCGCCGGGGACCGTATCGTCGGCGTCATCAACCTGGACATGATCGGCTACGCCGACGCGACGCCCGAGGACCTCCAGATCATCGTCAACGACGGTTCGGCCTGGCTGGCCGATCTCTTCGCCGCCGCCGGCCCGAATTACGGCCCGGTCACGGCCACGAAGATGGTCGACCAGACGATCGTCTACTCGGACCATTCGCCGTTCTGGGACAACGGCTATCCTGCCCTCCTGGCCATCGAGGATTATCCCCTGAACAATCCTTACTACCACCAGACGACCGACACCCTCGACCGGCTCAACGTCGACTTCTGCACCGCCGCCGCGCGCGCCTCGATCGGGCTCCTGGCCGAGCTGGCTCAGCCGGTCAGGGACGGCCATCCGAGAACGCCCGCCCGCCTGAACGCCGAGTGGGAATCCTACAGCTCGCTTTTCAGGACCCTGGCCTTCGTCAACCTGAGCTGGGACGCCCAGGCCGATGCCGCGGGATACAATGTTTATCGGACGAGGACCTCGCACCTAAACTATGTCAAGATCAACGATGCGCCCGTGACGGGGACGTCGTTCGCCGACGACACGGTGAGCGCGGGCGCGGAATATTATTACGTTTTGACCGCGGTCGGCCCCACCGGCCTCGAGAGCAACCGTTCCCGGGAGAACGCCTGGGGGGCGGGCGGGACCGTCACGACGGCCGCGGGGGCGCCGGTCAGGCGGGCCGTCACGCCCCGGATGTTGAGGGGGCCCCGATGAAAGCCCGGCGCCTGACGCTCGTCCTGGCCGGAGTCGCGCTGGGGCTGGCCGTTTCCGCCGCGGCGCCGGCCCAGGAGCTTTCGGTCTCGTTCGCCGCGGGGGGCTTCTTTCCATCCGGGTCGGCCTACCGCGATATTTACGGGCCGGGGGCGTCGATCGCCGGGGACGTCTGGCTCAAGCTCAAGGGACCGTTCGGATTTGCGGCCGGGTTCGGCCGCCTGTCCGACCGGGGCTTCGCCGTGCCGACGGCCGGCAGCGGGACGGATGCCTATCCGCTGGAGTTCCGCCGGACCTCCGTCCCGGTCATCGCGTTTTATCAGGTCGCGGCCGGGCCGGCGATCATACGCCTGGGCGCGGGACCGGGTTTTCACAGCTACCGCGAGACCTGGACGACGGCCGGCCTCGAGTACGCCGGGCACAAGGCCGCGCTGAGGTTCGTCCTGGCGGCATCGGTCAGGATCGCCGGCCGGATCTCGGTCTTCTGCGAATCATGCTACGAATCCATCCGGACGGGCCAGGGCACTTCGCTCGACGTCAACGTCAACGTGGGCGGCGCCCAGGTCCTGGGCGGCCTGTCCTTCCGGATCTTCTGATAATTTCCCAATCACTCATCGAACAGGAGAAGCCATGAGCGAAGAGAGCGGGAGCGGCAGGCGGAGCCGGAGGGATTTCCTAAAGATCGGCGCGGCGGCCGGTTTGGGCGCCGCGGTGGCCGGGCTGGGCCTCGAAGCGGGGACGCCGGTCATCGCCGGGGAAGCCCGGCCGCAATTCAGGGCGCCGGCCATCCCGACGGTCAAGGTCGGCTTCGTCGGCGTCGGCGGGATGGGCTCGGCCCACGTCCAGAATTACCTCAGGATCGACGGCGTTGAGATCAAGGCCATCTGCGACATCCGCCCGGCCCATGTCGAACGGGCGCGGAAGTGGGTGGTCGAGGCCGGGCAGCCCGAGCCGGCCGGATATTCTGATGGGGAGAGGGACTTCGAGCGGATGTGCGAGACCGAGGACCTCGACCTGGTCATGACGGCGACGCCCTGGGAGTGGCACGTGCCGGTCTGCCTGGCGGCCATGCGCAACGGCAAGCACGCGGCGACCGAGGTGCCGGCGGCCATGTCCATCGAGGATTGCTGGGCCCTGGTCGAGGCGGCCGAGAAGCACAAGAAGCACTGCCAGATGATGGAGAACTGCTGCTACGACCGGATCGAGCTGATGACCCTGAACCTCGTCCGCAAGGGGATCCTGGGCGAGGTCCTCCACGCCGAGGCCGGCTACCTGCACGACCTGCGCGGCGTCAAGTTCTCGAGCGAGGGCGAAGGTCTGTGGCGGCGGGCCTGGGCCCGGAAGGTCAACGGAAACCTCTACCCGACGCACGGCCTGGGGCCCGTGGCCCAGTGCCTGAACGTCAACCGGGGCGACGCGTTCGATTATCTCGTCTCGATGAGCTCGCCGGCCCGGGGGCTCCACGAGTACGCCGTGGCCAAGTTCGGCGCCGGATCGGCGCAGGCCCGGGAGCGCTACGTCCTCGGCGACGTCAACACCAGCCTGATCAAGACCAGGCTCGGCAAGACGATCATCCTGATCCATGACACGAACCTGCCCCGGCCCTACAACCGGATCAACTACGTCCAGGGGACCCGGGGGTTGGCCCACAAGTGGCCCGACCGGATCTATGTCGAAGGCCGGTCGCCCAAGCCCGACGATTGGGACGATTTCCAGTCGTTCGCGGCCGAGTTCGAGCACCCGCTCTGGAAGTCCATCGCCGCGAAGGGCGAGGGGAGGGGCCACGGCGGCATGGACTACATCGAGGATTATCGGCTGATCCAGTCGCTGCGCCGGGGCGAGCCGCTCGACCAGGACGTCTATGACGCGGCGGCCTGGAGCGCCATCGTCGGGGCCAGCGCCAGGAGCGTCGAGCTCAAGGGCCGGCCGGTCGCCATACCGGACTTCACCCGCGGCCAGTGGAAGAGCACCGCGCCCCTCGGCATCGTCGGAGCCTGATAAAAGGGATCCTGGAAGGGGTCAAATCCTCTTTTTGCCCAAAAAAGCCTAAAAAGCAGGTTTGACCCCCTCCTTATTGGTTTGCCCCCCTCTCCTTGACAAGGCCTTATTTTTATCTATAATAAAACTGTGAAAACCAAACAAGTTTCCACAGTATCAAGACCGGGCCGGCGGGAAAGGTGCGCTGGGCCCGCGGCGCGGGCGAGGATCGTCGCGACGGCCCGGGACCTTTTTCTCCGGCGGGGCTTCCTGGGGACGACCGCCGACGACATCGCCAGGGAGCTCGGCATCAGCAAGGCCACGCTCTACAAAACCTTCCGCAGCAAGGAGGAGATCCTCAGGGCCGTCGTCCGCGAGAACATGGCCGAGATCCAGGCCGGCGTCGAGGGCCGGATCGGCGACGCCTCCCTGGGCTTCGTCGAGAAGATGGCCTCCCTCCTGGGCTTCCTGGCCGACCGGATCTCCCTGTTCGGTCCGTTCCTGGCCAGGGATATCCAGCGGAGGGCCCCCGACATCTGGCAGGAGATCGATGAATTCCGGCGGGACAAGATCCTCAAGAACTTCCGGATCGTCCTCGGATCCGGCCGCCGCGAGGGCATCTTCCGCGCCGACGTCGACCTCGATCTCCTCCTGCGGGTGTTCCTCGGCCTGGTCCAGCAGTTCGTCACCCCCGACGAGGTCCGCCGCACCGGCCGGTCGCCGGCGGAGATACTCGAGTCGATCGTCAAGGTCTTTTTCCAAGGCATCCTGACCGACAAGGGGCGGCTCGATCTCTCGGCCCGCACCCCGTCCCTGTTCGAGCCCCGAAAGGAGAGCGCATTATGAGATCGAAGATCATGGTCCTCGTCCTGATCCCGCTGGCCGCGCTGGCCTGCTCGGGGGGAAGGGACAAGAAGGCCATCACCGCCTCGGGCACGATCGAGGCCATCGAGGTCAACGTCGCTTCCAGGGTCTCCGGCCAGATCCTTTCCCTGGCCTTCGACGAGGGGGCCCGGGTCAGGCCGGGCGATGTCCTGGCCACGATCGATCACGCCACGGCCGACATCCAGCTGCGCCAGGCCGAGGCCGGCGTCAAGCTGGCCGAAGCCCAGCTCGCCCTCCTGGTCAAGGGTTCCCGCAAAGAGGACATCCAGCAGGCCGAGGCCGCCCTGACGCAGGCCGAAGCCGGCCTCCATGTGGCCTCCGACGACGCCAGGCGCATGCGCGAGCTGGCCAAGACCGGAAGCGTCACGCCTAAGCAAAAGGACGACGCCGAGGCCCGGCTCGTCGTCGCCGGGGCCCAGCGCACGGCTGCCGCCGAGACCCTGAACAAGGCCCGCCGGCTGGCCCGGCCCGAGGAGATCCAGGCCGCCGAAGCCCGCCTGGCCCAGGCCCAGGCGGCCGCGGACCTGCTGGCCAAAACGATCGCCGATTGCACCATCACGGCTCCCGCGGGCGGCATCGTCACCCACAAGGCCCTGGAGGCCGGCGAGCTCGTATCGCCGGGCGCGACCGTGGTCACCATCTCCGCGCTCGACAGCGTCTATGTCATGATCTACCTGCCCGAGCGGGAGGTCGGCCGGGTCCGCCTGGGGGACGCCGCCGAGATCGAGATCGACAGCTACCCCGGCCGGCCCTTCCCCGGCCGCATCACCTACATCTCGCCCGAGGCCGAGTTCACGCCCAAGAACGTCCAGACCAAGGATGACCGGATCAAGCTCGTCTTCGGGGTCAAGGTCGAGATCGAGAACCGGGATGGCCTGCTCAAGCCGGGCCTGCCCGCCGACGCGGTCCTCCGGGCCGCCGACGCCGGCCGTTAGGAGGATCGGGTCATGGCCGCCCTGGCCGTCGAAACGCACGGTCTCTCCAGATCGTTCGAGACCGTGGACGCCGTCCGCTCCCTCGACCTCTCGATCGCGGAGGGGGAGATGTTCGGCCTCGTCGGCCCCGACGGCGCCGGCAAGACGACGATCCTCCGCATGCTCTGCGGCCTGCTCGCGCCGAGCTCGGGCCGGGCGGCGGTCCTTGGACGCGACGTCGTCAAAGAGGCCGGGGCGCTCAAGAGCCGGGTCGGCTATTTCTCGCAGAGGTTCAGCCTCTACGGCGACCTGACCGTGGACGAGAACATCGAGTTCTTCGCCGAGATCCACGGGGTCGGCGGATTCGGGCCCCGCCGCGAGGAGCTGCTGGCTTTCACCCGCCTGACGCCCTTCCGCGGCCGGCTGGCCGAGCGCCTCTCCGGCGGCATGAAACAGAAGCTGGCCCTGGCCTGCGCCCTCATCCACACGCCCCGCATCATCTTTCTCGACGAGCCGACCACCGGCGTCGACGCCGTCTCGCGCCGCGATTTCTGGAAGATCCTGTCCGGGCTCCTGCGGACCGGCATCACCATCGTCATGACGACGCCCTACATGGACGAGGCCGAGCGCTGCACCCGGGTCGGGCTGCTGGCCGGCGGCCGGCTGCTGGCGGCCGACACGCCGCAGGCGCTCAAAGGGCTCATGCGCGGCGCGGTCGTCGAGATCCTCTGTCCCGAGATCCGGCGCGCGTTCGCCGTGCTGAAGGACCTTCCCGGCGTCACCGAGGTCCAGCTCTTCGGCGACCGGCTGAACGCCGTCGTGGGCGACCCCGACCGCGAGATCCCCCGCATCGAGTCGGCCCTGGCCGCGGCCGGCATCACCGTCGCCCAACGGCGGGTTCTGGCGCCGTCGCTGGAGAACGTCTTCATCTCAGTCACCCAAGAGGGACCGCCTCCCGGGGGAGAGGTCCCGCCCAGCTCGCTGGAGGGACGATCCCCCCAGGGGACGATCCCCGGAGGCCGATCATGACCAGGAAATTCATCGTTATCGCCGCGTTCTTGGCCTTCCCGCTGGCCGGCCTGGCCCAGACGCGCTCGCTCACCCTCGATGAGGCCGTCGCCGCGGGACTCGACGCGAGCCCGGCCCTTCACGCCTCCAGGATGAGGGCCGAATCGTCGGCCGCCCGGGCCCGCGAGGTCGCCGCCGCCCGCCTGCCCGCGGTCCGGCTGGGCGCCGGCTACACGCGCTTGAGCGAGGTGCCGGACTTCCAGGTGACGCTGCCCATCTCGCCGAACCCGATCGTGGTCTCCCAGAGCTACTTCAACAACTGGAACCTGCGCCTCTCGGTCCAGCAGCCGGTCTTCACCGGCTTCCGGCTCGAGGCCGGCGCCAGGTCGGCCCGGATGCTGGAGCGGTCGGCCGGCTTCGACCTGGCCAAGGACCGCTCGGAGCTCGTCTTCGCCATCAAGAGCGCCTACTGGGGCCTCGCCCGGGCCCTTCAGTACGAGGCCGTCGTGGCCGAGACCGTCGGCCAGGTCCGGGAGCACCTCAAGGACGTCCGGGCCTTTTTCGACCAGGGACTGCTGGTCAGGAACGAGGTCCTGCGGGCCGAGATACAGCTCTCGAACGCCGATCTGGCGGCCATCGACGCCCGGAACGGAGTCGAGGTCGCCCAGACCTCTCTCCTGAACCTGATCGGCCTGCCCGTCGACACGAAGATCGAGCTGGCCACCTCGGCCGAGAGCCAGGCTTCGCGCCTCCCCGGCGACGAGGCGGCCGCCCGGGCCCTGCTCGACATGGCCCTGGCCGGCCGGCCCGAGATCAAGGCGGCCGAGTTCCGCATCC
This sequence comes from Acidobacteriota bacterium, assembly GCA_039683095.1. Taxonomy (NCBI): domain Bacteria; kingdom Pseudomonadati; phylum Acidobacteriota; species Acidobacteriota bacterium. Next base: position 94,029 of record JBDKSB010000003.1, read on the forward strand.
GGGCCTCCGAGGCCGGGCTGAAGGCCGCCAAGTCCGGCTGGTACCCCCAGGTCTCGCTGGCCGGCAACTACTACTCCATGCGCCCGAACTCGCGTTATCTCCCGGCCCTGAACGAGTTCAAGGACACCTGGGACATCAGCCTGTCCGTCTCGCTCGACGTCTGGAACTGGGACCAGACCAGGAACCAGGCCGCCCAGGCCCGGGCCCAGCTGGCCCAGGCCCGCGACGCCCGGGAGCTCCTCGAGGACCAGGCCGTCCTGGATGTCACCCAGAGCCGGCTGGCCCTGGTCCAGGCCCGCCGCAAGACTGAGGTGGCGGCGGCCGCCGTCGGCCAGGCCGACGAGAACCTGCGCCTGGCCCGGGACCGTTTCCGCCATGGCGTGGCCGTCAACACCGACGTCCTGGACGCTGAGGTCTTCCTGCTCCAGGCCAGGACCGCCAAGGTCCAGGCGGCCATCGATCTCGTCCTGGCCCAGGCCCGCCTGGAAAAAGCGCTGGGGAACTAGGGCCCGGAGGGAAACGAGGGGAGCGCGCCATGCCCGCCAAGGCCATCGAGGTCAAGTCGCTGACCAAGAGGTTCGGCGCCTTCACGGCGGTCGATGCGGTCTCGTTCTCCGTCGAGCGGGGGGAGATCTTCGGCTTCCTCGGGGCCAACGGGGCCGGCAAGTCGACGACCATCCGCATGCTCTGCGCCCTGCTCGATCCGACCTCGGGCACGGCCTCCGTCGGCGGCTTCGACATCCGGCGCGAGCCCGAGCGGGTCAAGCGCTCGATCGGCTACATGTCCCAGAGATTCTCGCTCTATGACGATCTGACCGTGGCCGAGAACATCCGCTTCTTCGGCGGCGCCTACGGCCTGGACCGCAGGGCCATCGAGTCCCGCATGCCCTGGGTACTGGAGATGGCCGGCCTGCGCGGCCGCGAGGGCAGCCTGACCCGAACGCTGTCGGTCGGCTGGAAGCAGCGCCTGGCCCTCGGCTGCGCCGTCCTGCACGAGCCCGGGATCGTTTTCCTCGACGAGCCCACCGGCGGAGTCGACCCGGCCTCGCGGCGTCGCTTCTGGGAGCTCATCAACGGCCTCTCGGAGCGGGGGATCACCATCTTCGTGACGACCCATTACATGGACGAGGCGGAGTACTGCAACGACATCCGGCTCATGCACGCCGGCCGGATTGTGGCCGGCGGCAGCCCCACCGAGCTCAAGGCCGCGGCCATCCGCCATCCCATCCTGGAACTGGCCTGCGATCGCCCGGTCGAGGCCATGGAGATCCTGCAGAAGGAACCCTGGGTGGTCGACACCTCGATCTTCGGGCTGTCCCTCCACGTCGGCGTCGGCGAGGAGGCCGAGGGCCGGCGGCTCCTGGCCGATCGGCTGGGGCGGGCCGGCATCGCGGTCCAGCGCGTCGACCGCATCAGGCCGTCCCTCGAGGACGTCTTCATCCACGAGATCGAGACGAACGCGGCCCCCGGGCCGGGCGCGGCGGGGGAGGCGAAGCCGTGAAGGGGCCCACGTTCGCCGGCATCCGGTGCATGGTCAAGAAGGAGTTCCGGCAGATCCGCCGGGACACCCGCTCGCTGGGCTTCATGATCTTCCTGCCGGCCTTCATGCTCCTGATGTTCGGCTTCGCCCTGACCCTCGACGTCAAGCACATCGCCCTGGCGGTCGTCGACGAGGACGGCAGCCAGGCCAGCCGCGAGCTCGTCGAGCAGTTCAGCACCACCGAGTACTTCGACCTCAAGGCCGTCCTGCCCGCGACGACGGCCATCGATCCCCTGATGGCCCGGGGGGACATCAAGGCCGCCCTGGTCATCCCGCCCCGGTTTGCCGAGGACCTCCTGGCCGGCCGCAGCCCTTCGGTCCAGGTCCTGGTCGACGGATCGAACGCCCTGAGCGGCACCACGGCCGGGGGCTATATCGCCGCCATCCTCCAGACCTATTCCCAGAGGATCACGCTCGAGACCCTGGCCCGGCGGGGCCTGGGCCGGCTCTCGGTCCCGATCGCGGCCGAGGTCCGGGTCTGGTACAATCCAGAGCTCCGCAGCTCCAACTTCCTCATCCCCGGCCTGATCGCCTTCATCCTCATGGTCATCGTCACGGTCTCCACCGCCTCCTCCGTCGTCCGGGAGAAGGAGCGCGGCACCATGGACCAGCTGCGGATCTCGTCGCTCAGATCGTCGGATCTCATCATCGGCAAGATGATCCCCTACGCCCTGATCTCGCTCGGCGCGGCCCACCTGGTCCTCCTCTTGAGCCAGATCCTGTTCGGGGTCGGCATCAAAGGCAGCTATCCCTTGCTCCTCCTGGCCATGGTCCTGTTCGTCTGCGGCGCCCTGGGCCAGGGGCTGTTCATCTCGTCGGTGACCCGGACCCAGCAGGTGGCTTTCCTCCTGGCCATCCTGACGAGCATGCTGCCGACCTTCATCCTCTCGGGGTTCGTCTTTCCCGTCCGCAACATGCCCGCGGTCGTCCAGGCCGTCACCTACTTCGTGCCGGCCCGGTATTTTCTGGCCGCGCTGCGGGCCATCGTCCTCAAGGACGCCGGCCTGGCCGCGATCTGGCAGCAGATCCTGTTCCTGGCGGGCTTCGCTCTCCTGATGCTGGGGGCCAGCGCGGCCCGGATGGGACGCGGCGAAAAAGAGCCGCGGCCGCGGCGGGGGAGGGCTCGGGCATGAAGGCCATCCTGTCCATCGTTCACAAGGAGTTCCTGCAGCTCCGGCGCGACCGCCGGCTCTTCCCGCTCCTGTTCCTCTCGCCGGTCCTGCAGCTGCTCCTGCTGGGCTACGCCGCCAACCTCGACGTCCGCAACATCCCGGCGGTCGTCTGCGACCAGGACGGTTCGGCGGCCAGCCGCGAGTTCATCGCCGGCTTCCTCAACTCGGGCTATTTCTCGGTCCGGGCCCGGGTCGAGCGGCTGGACGAGATCGACGCCTACCTCGACCGGGGCCAGGCCTCAACCGCCTTCGTCATCCCCCGCGGCTTCGGCGACGACCTGGCGGGCGGCCGGCCGGGCAAGGTCATGATCATCGCCGACGGCGTCGAGAGCCAGACGGCCACGATCGGCGTCAACTACTCCACCATGATCGCCAAACGGTACGCTCAGCGCCTGCTTCTCGAGCGCTTCGAGCGGGTCCAGGGCCGGGGCGGGATCCGCCCGGTCCAGGTCGAGGCCCGGGTCCGGGTCTGGTACAACCCGGAGCTGAAGAGCCGGAACTTCATGATCCCCGGCGTCCTCGGCCTGATCCTGATGGTCATGACCATCGCGCTGGCCTCCATGGGCATCGTCCGCGAGAAGGAAGCCGGGACCATGGAACAGCTGATCGTCACCCCCATCCGGCCTTACCAGCTCATCGTCGGCAAGCTCCTGCCGTTCGTGCTCATCGGCCTCGTCGAGGCCGCGTTCGTCATGGCCGTGGCCGCGTTCTGGTTCGTCGTCCCGGTCCGGGGCAGCCTCGGGCTGATCCTCCTGGCCTGCCTGGCCTTCATGCTCAACACCCTGGGCTTCGGCCTGTTCATCTCGACCATCTCCCGGACCCAGCAGCAGGCCATATTCACGGCCATCTTCTTTATCATGCCGATGATCATGCTCGGCGGGTTCGTCATCCCGATCGAGAGCATGCCGCCGTTCTTCCAGGCCGTGTCCCGCGTCATCCCGACGCGCTACTTCTTCACCATGATCCGCGGCCTCATGATCCGCGGCGCCGGCTGGCCGGAGATCTGGGACCAGATGCTTCCGCTGGTCGCGCTCGGCGCCTTCGTCCTGAGCATGAGCATCGCCCGCTTTAAAAAGAAGCTCGATTAGCGTCCGGCGGGTTGACAGCTCCCCCGACCCCGGGCTATAAGGGCCCAATGAGAGCCCGGCCCGTTAACCTCCGCCGCGGACGGCCGCGGCGATCCGCCCTCCGGGGGGCCGTCCCTCCCGCGTTCGCGGCCTTCCTCCTGGCCGCCCTCCTGGGCCTCGGGACCTGCTCCGCCGACCGGCCCGTTCCGGCCGGGCGGGCGGTTGCCCGCGGGCAGGACCGGCTCTGGTACCGCCAGCCGGCCGCCGACTGGAACGAGGCCCTGCCGGTCGGGAACGGCCGGCTCGGAGCGATGGTCTTCGGCTGTCCGGACCACGAGAGGCTCCAGCTCAACGAGGAGACGGTCTGGGCGGGGAGCCCCGTCGACAACAACAACCCCGGGGCGCTCGAGAACCTGCCCCTGATCCGCCGGGCCCTGTTCGAAGGGCGTTATGCCGAGGCCTCGGCCCTGGCCGAAAAGCATCTGCTGGGCACGCCGCCGCGCATCCGGTCCTACCAGCCCCTCGGCGACCTGCTCATCGACCTGGATGGCGTCCGGGCCGGTTCCGGATACGAGCGGGCTCTGGATCTCCGGGACGGCGTCGCCTCCGTCGTCTGCGAAACGCCGGAAGGGGCGAGGATCGAGCGGGAGGTCTTTTCCTCGGCCGCGGACGACGTCCTGTCCGTGCGGATCACGGCCGGCCGCGGGGCGCGGATGACGGGCTCGATCCGCCTGGCGCGGTCCAGGGACGCCGTCACGAAGGCGGTCGGCTGGAACAGGCTCGTGATGTCAGGCCGGATCATGGACAAGCCCGATCCGCTGACCGGCCCCGGCGGCGCCCATATGCGCTTCGCGGCCGCGCTCGAGGTCCTCGCCGACGGCGGCCGGGTCAGCCCGGCGGGGGAGGGGCTCAGGGTCGAAGGCGCGCGGGGCCTGACCATCCTTCTCGCCGCGGCCACGGACTACGACCCGGCCCTCCTCGCCTGCGATCCCGGCCTCGATCCGGAGGCGAGATCGGCCGCGACCCTGGCCCGGGCAGGCAGGCGTTCCGGCGGGCAGCTGCGGGCCCGGCATGTCGCCGAGCACCGCGCGCTCTACGACCGGGTCGCTCTCGACCTCGGCGGCTCGCCGGCGGCGGCCGCGCTCCCGGCCGACGAGCGCCTGGCCCGGGTCAAGGCGGGCGGCGAGGACCCGGCCCTTGTTGCGCTCTATTTCCAGTACGGCCGCTACCTGCTCATGGGCTCGTCGCGGCGGCCGGCCGCGCTCCCGGCCAACCTCCAGGGCATCTGGAACCAGGATTTCGAGGCGGCCTGGAACTCCGACTTCCACACCAATATCAACCTGCAGATGAACTACTGGCCGGCCGAAGTGGCCAACCTCTCCGAATGCGTCGCTCCGCTCGCCGGCTTCGTCGGCCGCCTGACCGTCCCGGGGACGGCGACGGCCCGCAAGACCTACGGCGCCCGCGGCTGGACCCTCCACCACCTGACCGACCCCTTCGGCCGGACCGGCGTCGCCGACGGCGTCTGGGGCGTCTCGCCCATGGCCGGACCGTGGCTGACCTTCCCGCTCTGGGACCACTACGAGTTCGGCGCCGACACGGCCTTCCTCCGCGACGCGGCCTATCCTGTCATGAAGGGCGCGGCCGAGTTCGTGGCCGATTTCCTTGTCCCGTCGCCGGAGGGCTGGCTGGTCACAGCGCCAGCGCATTCGCCCGAGAACGCTTACATCGACCCGACGACGAAAAAGGCCGAGTCGCTGACCTACGCCGCGACGATCGACGTCGAGATCGCCCGGGCCCTGTTCGAGAACTGCATCCGGGCCGCCGGCATCCTGGGCGTCGACGCGGATTTCGCCGCCCGCCTGAAGGAGATCGAACGGCGGCTGCCGCCCCTCCAGGTCGGAAAGTTCGGCAACCTCCAGGAGTGGATCAAGGACTACGACGAAGCGGAGCCGGGGCACCGGCACATGTCCCACATGCTGGCCCTCTACCCCCTGGCCCAGATCACGCCGGAGACGCCCGAGCTCTTCGAGGCGGCCAGGCGGACGATCGCCCGGCGGCTCGCGCACGGCGGCGGCCAGACCGGCTGGAGCCGGGCCTGGATCGTCAGCTTCTACGCCCGGCTGCTCGAAGGCGAGACCGCCTATCAGAACCTGCTGACGCTCCTGCGCCAGTCCACGATGAAGAACCTCTTCGACACCCATCCGCCGTTCCAGATCGACGGGAACTTCGGCGGCGCGGCCGGCATCGCGGAGATGCTCCTGCAGTCCCACCGGGGCTTCATCCAGGTCCTGCCGGCTCTGCCGGCCGCCTGGGCCGGGGGGAGGTTCAGGGGGCTTTGCGCCCGGGGCGGGTTCGAGATCGACGCGTCATGGGCGTCCGGCCGGGTCGTCGAGCTCCATGTCCGCTCCAGGGCGGGGGGCCGGCTCCGTCTGGCCGATCCCTTCGGCGGGCGCGAGGTCCGTGTCTCCGGCGCGGAGCCGGCGGGCGCTCTGCCCCGTCAGGGCATGATCGAGATCGAGACGCGTCCTGGCCAGGAGATCGTCTATTCGACGACGATCTCGTCGGCGAAGATCCAGGACTTGCCGCCCGCGCCGTAGTGCCAGCCGGGGACGGCGCCGATCGACCGGGCCCGGACCCGGACACGGCGGACGGGGCGCTTCTCGAACCGGGCCGCGAATTCCTTGATGGTCGGTTCGGCCAGGCGCGGCGAGATATCGTTCGCGACCTCGCCGACGATCTCGTATGTCTTTCCGTCCGCGGAGACGGCGAACTCGACCGCCGCCGGCAGGAAGATCCAGGAGTTGATGTTCTGCAGGGCCCTCAGGGAGATCGAGCGGACGGCTTTTCGGCCGCCCAGGTCGATGACCGCGTCGAGGTCCGTTCCCTCGAAGCCCTGCCAGCGGCCGTCGCCCGAATCGAGCGAGCCGAGGAGGCCGTCGGTCAGGCCGGTCTCGCCGCCGGCCGCGTGCTCGGGGCTGAAGGCCAAGGCCAGGGCCGGCTTGCGGCCGAGCGCGGCGTGCGCGACGAACTCTTCGGACGCCACGGCCGGGCTCGCCTGTTCGGCCCCGTCGAAGGCCGCCGCCCGGACCTTGGCCGTCTTCTTGAGGACGATCGGCTTCCTGTAGAGCTTTGACGCCGGGCCGGGATCGGCGCCGTCCATCGTGTAGCGGATGTCGAGCCCGGGGATCTCGGTCGCGAGCGTCAGGGCGGCCCGGGTGCCGCCCCGCTGCGACCCGGTCCTGATGTCGACGAGCCAGGCGCTCCGGGCGAAGTTCAGGCCGGCCTGCTCATAGCGGGGGAGGAGCCGGCCAAGCCGGGCCGCGAAATCCGGCCAGTCGCGCCGGGCCTGCGGCGACCAGACCGCTTCGGCCAGGGCCGCGATCCGGGGCAGGGCCATGTACTCGGCGTGCCGGCCGTTCGGGACATATTCGGTCCAGAGATTGACCTGGCCGCCGAGGATGTGGGCGGCCTCGGCTTCGGTCAGGGCCTCGGGCGCGGGGTCGAAGGCATAGACCTTGGAGAGCGGCACGAAGCCGCCGATCGAGGGCGGCTCGACCGCCGGATCGCCCTGATAATAATCAATGTAGCAGTGGGTCGTCGGCGACATGACGACGTCGTGCCCGGCCTTGGCGGCGGCGATGCCGCCTTCCGTGCCGCGCCAGGACATGACCGTGGCCCGCGGGGCGATTCCGCCCTCGAGGATCTCGTCCCAGCCGACCAGGCGCTTGCCCAGGCCTTCGAGGACCCGTTCGATGCGCCGGGTGAAGTAGCTCTGGAGCTCCTGCTCGTCCTTGAGGCCTTCGGCCTTCATCCGGGCCTGGCACCTGGGGCAGCGCTTCCACTCGGTCTTATCGACCTCGTCTCCGCCGATGTGGACGAAGGGGCCGGGGAAAAGGGCGGCGACCTCGGTCAGCATGTCCTCCAGGAACCCGAACGTCTTCTCGTTGCCGGGGCAGAAGACGTCGGTGATGGGCCAGTAGCCGCCCGGCTTGACCGTGAACGGGCCGCCGGTGCACGAGAGTCCGGGATATGCGGCCAAGGCCGCCATGGCGTGGCCGGGCATCTCGATCTCGGGGACGACGGTGATGAAGCGCGCCGCGGCGTAGGCCACGACATCGCGGATCTCAACCTGGCTATAGAAGCCTCCGTAGGTCGCGGCCTCGCCCGGCTTCTGGGGTTCGCGGGCGTTCCAGTGCTTGTCCTCGCGGTCGACCCGCCAGGCCCCGACTTCGGTCAGCTTCGGATATTTCTTGATCTCGATGCGCCAGCCCTGGTCGTCGGTCAGGTGCCAGTGGAAGGTGTTGAGCTTATGGCTGGCCAGGATGTCGATCCAGCGCAGGACGAAGTCCTTGGGGAAGAAGTGCCGGGAGCAGTCGAGCATGGCCCCGCGCCAGGCGAACCGGGGCCGGTCCTCGACGGAGACGCAGGGGACGGTCCAGGCCGTCGCGGCCGCCGCCGCCGAGCCCGGAACGGCCGGCCGCTCGATGGCCGCCGGCAGGAGCTGGCGAAGGGTCTGCGCGCCGTAGAAGGCGCCGGCCGGCGCCGCGGCCCTGATCTCGATCCTGTCCGGCTTGACCTCGAGGAGATAGCCTTCGTCCCCGACGCGGGCCTGAAGATCGTCGAGCCGGAGGACGATGGACCCGGCCGGCGCTGCGGCCTCGGGCGAGGTCGCCGGCGCGGCGACGACGGCGATATCGAGCCCGGCCGGCCGGCCCAGCATGTCCTTGAGATACGCGGCCACGGGCGTCAAACCGTCCTGTCCTTCAAGGACGACGATCTTCGTTCCGGGTCCGAGGGCGAAAGTGCCCGGCTCGGCCTTCAAGCTCAGGGGCGCCGGCACGAGCGCGGGCCCCGCCGGTCGCGCCGGCCCGTGACCCTGGGGCGCCGAGGCGCAGCCGGCCAGGAGCAGCGCGATGACGGGGCGAATCCACCGCCATAATATCCGGGCTCCGCGTCGATCGGTCATGATGCGCCTCCTGTGGGCGGGGGATTCGGGATGTCGATAGTAAGTTCCTGATCGCGCCGTGTCAAGGCCGCCGCCGCGGTTCCGTTGACGGGCCCCTCCCGGAGGCGTATCATGGCGCCCGATTTATCTGCCATGGCCACAGTCGCCCTGCTCACCATCTCCAACGTCTTCATGACCTTTGCCTGGTACGGGCATCTCAAGTACAAGAACATCGCTCTCTGGAAGGTCGTTCTCGTCTCCTGGTCGATCGCCCTCCTGGAATACTGCTTCCAGGTCCCCGCGAACCGCATCGGCCATCGGCATTTTTCGGCGGCCCAGCTCAAGACGATCCAGGAAGTCATCACCCTGCTCGTCTTCGCCGGCTTCTCGGTCTTCTACCTCAAGGAGGACCTGAAGTGGAACTACATCGTCGGCTTCGGGTTCATCCTGGCCGCCGTCTTCTTCGTCTTCCACAAATGGTAAGGCCGGTTGACAGTCTCCGCGGCCGCGGTCTATGATGCCTCCATCCCATCCCGGAGGGAGAGCATCATGCGCAAGACCGTCCTCCTGATCCTCACGCTGAGCCTGGCCGCCTGGGGCTGCCGGGGCGACAAGGCCGCGGGGACCGCCGCCGAGGGCGGGCCGCAAGCCTCCCAGGCCGCCTCGGCCGCCTTTGTCACGGTCAAGGACGGCAAGTTCATGCTGTCGGGCAGGCCCTTCTATTTCGTCGGGGCCAACTTCTGGCAGGGCATGAACCTGGCCGTCGACGGGCCGAGCGGCGACCGGCCGCGGCTCCTGCGGGAGCTCGACCGTCTCCGCGACCTCGGCGTCACCAACCTGAGGGTCATGGCTTCCTCCGAGGGGCCGAACACGGAGCCTTACCGAATGGTCCCGGCCCTGATGACCTCGCCCGGGGAGTACGACGGCAGCGTCCTCGACGGCCTCGACTTCCTGCTGGCCGAGATGGGCAAAAGGGGCCAGCGCGCCGTCATGGTCCTCAACAACTTCTGGCAGTGGTCGGGCGGCATGGCCCAGTACGTCTCCTGGCACGAGAAGACGCCCATCCCGTATCCCGGCGATTATCCGAAGTTCGTCGATTACTCGGCCAAGTTCTACGGCTACCCCGAATGCCAGGACTGGTTCCGCGACCACATCGCCATGATCGTCGGGCGGACGAACCCCTACACCGGCCTCAAGTACCGGGACGACCCGGCCGTGTTCTCCTGGGAGCTCGGCAACGAGCCGCGCCGCTATCCCCAGGGCTGGATCGACGACACCTCCGCCTACATCCATTCGCTGGACCCGAACCACATGGTCACGACGGGCTCGGAGGGCGCGCCGCCTGAAGAGAAGGGCCAGGACTTCGTCAAGACCCATAGCTCGCCCGGGATCGACTACGTCACCATCCACATCTGGCCGCAGAACTGGGATTGGTACGACCCCAAGCGGCCGGCCACCTACAAGGCGAAAGCCGAGCCCCTGGCCATCGAATATTTCAAGAAGCTGGCCGATCAGACGAAGGCCATGGGCAAGCCCCTGGTCCTTGAGGAGTTCGGCCTGGCCCGCGATTGGGCCACTAAGCACAACAACTACGACCCGGCCTCGACGACGACGACGAAGGACCTCTACTACGCGGCCCTCTACAAGCTGGTCGAGGACTCGATCGCCTCGGGCGGCCCGGCCATGGGCGACAACTTCTGGGCCTGGGCGGGCGAGGCCCGGCCGGGCGGCAAGCCCTGGGTCGGCGACCCGCCGCACGAACCGGCCGGCTGGTACTCGGTCTATGACGCCGACGCCTCGACCATCGCCATCATCTCCGGCCACGCCAAGAGGATCGCGGAGCTCACGAAGTAGGATGGTCAGGCTCCTCGTCGCCGCCGACTGGGCCCCGATCCGGGCCTTCGAGCCGATCGTGTCGAAGGACCCCCTGGCCGTCTATGGGGACATGCTGCCGGTCCTCCGCCGGGCCGATCTCCGCGTCGTCAACTGCGAGTGCGCCCTGACCGCGGCCGGCGAGCCGGTCTGGAAGAGCGGCGCGGTCTTCAAGGGCCTGCCGGCCCACGCCGCCGGACTGGCCGCCGTCCCGTTCGAGGCGGCCTGCCTGGCCAACAACCACGTCTTCGACTACGGATTGAGCGGCTTCAAGGAGACGCTCCGGGTCCTCCAGCGGAGCGGCATCCGCACGGTCGGGGCCGGGCTGACGCGCGAGGAGGCCGAGGCCCCGCTGCGGCTGACGGCCGGCCGGGCCCGGATCACGATAGTCAATTTCGGCGAAGGCGAGGACCTGACGGCCTCGACGGGCGGCCCCGGCGCCTGCGGCTGGGAGATCGAGCGGCTGGCCGGCGAGGTCCGCAGGGCCAAGAAGCGGGGCGATTTCGTCCTGGCCGTCGGGCACGCCGGCCTCGAATACATACCCTTCCCGCCGCCGTACGTGGCCGCGGCCTTCCGGGCCCTTGCGGATGCCGGGGCCGACTGCGTTGTCGGCCATCACCCCCACGTTCCCCAGGGATTGGAGACGCGCCGCGGCCGGCTCATCGCCTACAGCCTGGGCAATTTCGCCTTTTTCCAGCCGCCCGAGCTCCATTACCGCCGGACCGGGTTTTGCCTTTCACTCGATATCCGGGCGGGCCGTCTGGCCGGCTACGAGATCCATCCCTATGGCATCACCGCGCAGGGGCTTCGCCGTCTCGGCAAGGGAGAGGAGAATAGGTTCAGGGAGGCGCTCCGCCGCGTCTCCGCTCCTCTCGCCTCGGCGCGCGGCGTCGCCGAAGCCTGGCGAGCCTATCTCGCCTATTACGGGCCGGAGGGATTCAAGAAAGAGGTCCGGGGCATCCTCGAGGAGATGGAGAGGGAGCCGCGCAAGGGCGCGGCCATGTTCCGGAACCGCATCACCACCCTGCAGCACGCGGAGCTGTGGCGGGACGCCCTGACCCGCTTCATGTCCGGAGATCCGGCCCCCGCCCGTCCGGCCTTGACGCGCCTCATCGGCGAGTGGCTGACGAAACCCCTGGCGCCCGCGGCGCGCTGACGGCTCAGGCCAGGCCGCAGCGCTTCCCGGCCGACTCGATGATCGCCCGAATGAGCCCGCGGTAATCCTCGTCCTCGCCCTGGGGCGAGCCGTGGTAGAGGGTATAGATCTGCGGCGCCCAGCTCTTGTGGGGCTTGAGCCCGGGGATGCCGTTGACCTCGATGATGCGCAGTTTCCCCGTCCTGTCGACCCGCATGTCGATGCGGACGTGATCCAGGCAGCCCATGGCCCCGGCGGCGGCGTCGCCCAGGAGCCGCGCTTCTTCCGTTCGGGCCCCGGCCAGGCCGATGCGGGTCAGGCCGACGCCCCGCAGGTCGCTCCGGAGGATGCGGTAATTCCGGTAATGCGAGTCCTCGACCGTGACCAGGCCGGGCAGGACCTCGCGCGTCTTGCCGTTGCCGATGACGAGGGCCGTGTATTCGTCGCCGGGCAGGAACTCCTCGACCAGGGCCGGCTCGTCGAACTCCTGTTCGACGAAGGCGACGCGGCGGCGGAGCTCCATCTCGTCGTGAACGACGCTCTCGTCGGAGATGCCGACCGAGCGCGATTCGCAGATGGGCTTGACGAAGGCCGGATAGGAGACGGACGAGGCATCGTCGGCCGAGTGGAGGAGGACGTGGGCCGGCACGGCCACGCCGGCCGCGGCCAGGATCTCGTGGGTCTCGAACTTGTCGATCATGGCCCGCATGGTCCGGCTGTTCGAGCCGATGTAGGGGATGCGCCGCTCGTCCAGGACGTCGGCGACCCAGGTGCCGGCGGCGTTGCGGCCGATGAAGGCCTCGTTCGGGGTGATGTGGTAGAGGGCGCTCCAGACGATGTCGAAGTCGGGCTTGTCGACGAGGCGGAAGAACTCCGCTTCGTCCGCGACGTAGGCGACCCTGGCCGGGTGGCCGAGCGACTCGGTGGCCGCGCGCATGGATTCGGTGACCTTCATGTCTCCCCAGCCCTGGGCGTCGCCGCCCGGGCCGGTCAGCAGCAGGATCCTCATGACGTTTCTCCGTGGAAGAGATCGGGTTCGCAGCGGTAATCGAGAAGGGCCTGGGCCGCGGCCGCCGAAACGGGCCCGAGGCGCCGGGCCACGGCCCGCCGCTGGGCCTCGGCCAGCTCGACCTTGGAAACGACCTCGACGGGAACGGGCCGTAAGCCGGAGCCGGCCGGGCGCCGGGCCAGGCCGTCGGTCAGGCCGTCGACGAGGCGCTCGCCCGGATCGAGGATGACGACCCTCGATCCGGTCAACCGTCCCAGCGAGGCCCGGAAGGACTCGGCGACATAAGCGTAGTGCGTGCAGGCCAGCCCGGCGTAGACGGGCGCTTCGGGGGGGATCCGGGGCGAGAACCGGCGGACGCATTCGTCGACGAGACCCGGCAGCGCCGGCGAGTCGGGATCCTTGTCGATGGCCGCGGCCAGGCCGTGGCAGGGCTCGGCGACGACGCGGCCCGGGTCCAGGCCCCGGCGGGCCATCCGCCGGATATGTTCGCCCGAGCCGATGGTCGTCCGTGTGCCGACGAGGGCGAGCACCCCGGCGGGGTCGCGCAGGAGCTCCCCGGAGAACAGGGCCGCCCCTTCGTCGAGGATGCCGGTCACGGGGACGGCCGGGAACCGGCTGAAAGAGGTCGCTTCGTAGACGACCGACAGCGTGTTGCAGGCGATCAGGATGAGGTCCGGCCGGAAGGACATCATCGCGGCCAGGGCCCGGTCGAAGACGGCGGCCCTGGCGCCCATGTCCGGCAGGTCGTTGTAGCCGCGACTCGCGTCCGGCCAGGCGTTGACGTAGACGAGGCGGACGGGGCCCTGGCCGGCCGTCCCGCGCAGGCGCCGCTCGAGCCCGGCGCAGATAAGAAGCCCGCCCAGGCCGGAGTCCGTGACGATGACGGTCAGGCCGCCGGGCCGGTCCTCGAAGGCGGAGAGGCTTTTCATCCGGGTGGCCGCCTCAGGCGATCCCTTCCGGCGCGTCCCCGGCCCCGGCCCGGAAATCCGCCCGGACGCGCTCCAGGAGGCCCGGCTCGGTCAGGATGCGGGCGGCCGCGGCGGCCAGGAAATAGACGCCGTCGAGGAGGGCTTTCTCGCCGCCGGGACCGACGGCGTCCCGGGCGAAGCCCTCGGTGTGGATGGGGAAGTCGCTGGCCTTGATCATCGGCTCGATGGTCGGCGCTACCCAGGAGACGTTGGCCAGGTCGGTCGAGCCGTAGGACTCCCGGAGCCTGGCCGGATCGGGGCGGCCGCGCTCGACGAAGAGCTCCGAAAAGACGTCCTCGAGGGCGCGGTTGCGGCGGAAGGTCGTGACGCCCGGCCCGGGCTCGCCGACTTTGACCCGGCAGCCGGCCTCGGCGGCGGCCTTTTCGGCCAGGCCCCTGGCCTCGGAGACCAGGCGCCCGAGCCCGGACATGGTGTCGGCCCGCAGGGAGAACCGGCCGCGGGCGTAGTCGGGGATGATGTTCGGCACGTCGCCGCCCGATTCGATGATGCCGTGGAAGAGCGTTCCCGGCGCGAATTTCGTCCGGGGCAGGGCGGCCGCGTAGTAGAAGGCGACCAGGGCGTCGAGCGCGTTCCGGCCCTCCCGGGGCGCGGCGGCGGCGTGGGCCTTCTTGCCGAAGAACTCGACGACCAGGGTGCGCCGGGCCAGGGCCTGGCAGATGACCGTGTCCAGCATGTGGGGATGGATCTGGAGGACGACATCGGAGCGGGCGAAGACCCCGTCCTGGATCAGGCGGACCTTGCCGCTGCCGCGCTCCTCGGCCGGGGTGGCGACGACCTCGATCGTGCCGGCAAGGCCGTCCGCGAAAGCGGATTTCAGGACGACGGCGGCGTAGGCCCCGGCCGTGCCGATGATGTTGTGGCCGCAGGCATGGCCCAGGCCGGGGAGGGCGTCCATCTCGGCGGTGAAGGTCACCCGGGGACCGTCCGCGGACAGGGAGCGAACGGCCCGGAACGAGGTCGGCAGGGCCTCCGAGGCGGGGGACAGGTCGAATCCCTCGGCCTTGAGCAGGGACCGGAGCAGGCGCGACGTCCGCACTTCCTCGAAGGCGAGCTCGGGATCGGCGTGGATGCGGCGGCTCAGGTCGAGGATATCGGAACGGCGTTCCTCGACGGCCTTGGCGATCCGGGCGTTGATGTCCATGTCCGATCAGGAGCCATGATAATTCAGAAGCAAAATTGTTGTCAAAAGGCGGCGCCGTTCTCGGCGCGGCTCCTTCAGCCGCCGGTCTCGTCGATTTCCGCGGGAACGAGCTTGATCGAGTCGTGGATCCTGAACGACTCGCCCCTCCTGGCGCCATGGCCGCGGCAGACCGGGATGATGTACCACGCGGGGTCGTCCGAGCCGCCGTCCCTCTGGACAGGCGCGCCGGCCTCCGGCCTCAGGTAGCAGCTGACCTCGGAGCAGTAGCGCGGCAGGGGCTGGCCGCTGTGCTTGAGCCAATGGTCCAGCCATGAGCCGCACCGGCATTCCGGGCCGTCCGCCCCGTTGACGTTCTTGACCTTCAGCGCGTTCATGACGATAAAGTCCTCCACTCTCCGCAGGCGATCTGCGCCGCAGCCGTCAGGGGACGCCCCGACGGCTCTTTCCCGGCTAGCAGTTCAGTCGGCCGCGTGGATCAGCAATCAATCCAAAGATAGTAAAGGCTCAAAGGGCCGACCTTGCCGCCGCCGAGACCGCTGTAGATCAGGATGTAGCACCGGTTGTCGCAACAGTTCGGGCAATCGCATCTCTCCGGGACCGGGCCGGCGGCCACGGGAACGAGCCTCGCGATCTTGCGGACGACGCCGTCGTAAGTCACGTACTTCGCCGTCGAAGGCACGAAGGCGATGTCCGGCCCGTGGACCTCGACGAGGGGACCGATGGCCCCGGCCGCGGCCGGCGGGTCGTTCTGCTGGACGCCCGAGACGATCCCGAGAAAGAGCACGTCGAAGAGCACCAGGAAAAGTCCGACTCCATTCTTTTTCATTGGCTTCCCTCCTGAGGATATTGGCATCTCTCCTGATGATAAAGACACTCGGCCGGGCCTTTTCTCGTCGCCGCAAAAAAATATTTTTTCCAGGGGCTAAATGGGGTCGGCTTGCCGGTGACGCCGTTTTTGCCTAGAATGGCGGGATTACCGGAGAAGGCTTATACAAAAAATAGCATTTTTCATCCCCAAGCCGAGGATCCGGGCGCTCGCCGCCCTGGTCATCGCCGGGACCAGTCTGTTCGCCTTTCCCAAGAGCGGCCCTGGGGTCGGGTCCGGCGAGGCGGAACCGGCCTTCCTGGCGGAAGGCGCGGCCCTGGTCGAGAAAGGGGCCTACGAAGAGGCCATCGCCTATTTCAAGGAAGGCCTCTTACGGCCTGATGCGAGGACCTCCGAAAGGGCCCGCATCTATCATTTACTCGGCTACCTCCTCCTGTATGTAGACCGGAATGAGGAAGCCATTCAGAACACGCACGTCGCGCAAAAGTGGGCAATCGAATACGGGCTAAAGGCCGAAAACGCCGAGTTCAAGGCCGAATCGGCCATCATCCAAGCCTACATTCGGGCTCTCGCCCTCCGGAGCTCGCGCGACATCCCCGGCTCCAACGCAAAATTCGAGGAAGCCTTTCGGCTGGCCGGAACAGACGCGGGCCGGCCCTACCGGCTCAAGATCGCCGGATCCTGGAGCGTCAACTATACGACCTCAAAGGACGGGCAAGCAAAATATCTTGACCTCAACTTACGGGCCCTTGAACTGGCGACCACACTTAAGTACAAACTCGAGGCCTCCCGGGCCGCAAATAAGGTCGGCGCGTATTACGCCATGAGAAGCGATTATTCCCGGGCCCTCAGCTTCTTTCTGAATGCCCTGAATTATTCAAGAGATGTCCCGGACAACGGGAACCTGATCGGATGCTTGAACAACGTCGCCGGGATGTACAGCTCCCTGGGGGACTATGTCAAGGCGAAAGACTATCTTCTGGCCGCTTTTTCGCTCCTGCCAGAAGGCTCGACGAGGGCTTTCGATTCTTCGGTGCTCCTCAATCTTGGCACCCTGTTCTACGGCCTGGGGAAGCGTCTGCAGTCCGATGACTTCCTGCAGAGGGCCCTGGACTGCTTCGGTTCCTTCCTCGAACTCAAGAGCGTGCCGGGGGGCGGGCCTCTCCGCCTGGACGCGCTGGCCGGAATGGCGGCCGTTTATATCGACCAGGGCCGCGCAGATGAGGCGCGGAGGATCCTCGCGCCCGCCCTCGGGGAGGCCATAAAAACGAACGCCCCGTCCCTCACCGCCGGCAAGATCCATGCCCTGTCGGGGAGCTTGTCGCTGCGGACCGGAAACGTCCCCGAAGCCAGGACGCATTTCGAGGAGACTGGTTCCATATCCGAACGGACCGGAAGCCCTCTCCTGAAGGCGGACGCCGCTTTCGGCCTGGGCCGCTGCGCCGAAGCGCTCGGGGACTACGGCCAGGCCATCGAGAACTACGAGCATGCCCTTGAGATCGTCGGCGAAGGGTTCTCCGGCATCGTCAGCGATATCCAGCGGGCCGAATTCATCGGGACGACCCTCAAGCCCTTTCAGGCCCTGATCGGCCTCTATCTCAAGCTGTCCAGGACGGAGAACAGCGACATCTATGACCGCGAGATGTTCCGCCTGTCCGAGTATCTGAGGGCCAGGTCCTTCCGGGAGTTCCGGGACAGGCTGTCCAGGAATCCGCCGCCCCCTGCGGGAGCGCCGGAGGGACCAGACGAGGCGGCGCTCAACCGGGAACGGACCGGGCTGCTGAAGTCGCTGTCTCAGGGAGGCCTCGGCGGGGATAAGCGGGAGCGGATCAGGGCCAGGCTGATCCAGCTCGACGACCTGCTGGACGCCGGGATCCTCGACAGATACGGCCCGGCCGACCCGACCATCAGGTCTCCCAAGCCCATGTCCCTCGATGTCCTTCAGGGCCGGGTCCTGGACGACCGCACGGCCGTCCTCGAGTACCTCCTGGGGGAGTCGGCGTCGGTCCTTTTCTGCGTCACCAGGCATTCCCTGCGCCTCATCGAGCTGCCTCCGGCCCGCGGCATCAGGAACGCCCTGACGGGTTATCTGGCCTTCCTCGAGGACCCGTCGATGCCCGTGGGGAAGGGGCTCCCCGCGGCCAAGCGGCTTTACAGAACCCTGCTTGAGCCCGCGGAGCCGTTCCTGCCGGCCCGGGTGGACCGGCTGATCGTTATCCCAGACGGGATGCTCTTCCGGCTGCCGTTCGAGGCCCTGGCCCTGCCGGCGGCGGAGGCGGCGAAACCGGTCTATGTCAACGACCGCTTCACCGTCTCCTACGCGCCCTCCGCCTCGTCGCTGGAGCTTCCCGGGACGGCTCAGGAAGTCCAATACGCCAAGAGCGCGCTCGCGTTCGGCGTTTCGAAGTACCCGCGTCCGAACCGCCTCAGCGCGCAGGCGGCGCCTCTCTCGCCGAGCGCCATCCTCGACGACATCTACGGCCGGCGGGGCTTCGAGATCGGCTCCCTGCCCCACGTCGGGGAGGAGATCGCCGACCTGGCCCGGAGGCTCGGCCCGGGCAAGATCGACGCCTACGAGGGACCGCAGGCGACGGAGAAGGCGCTGAAGGGGCTCGATCTCAAGGCCTACCGGCTCATCCACCTGGCCTGCCATGCCTTCTCCGACGACAATAACCCCTTGAGGTCGGCGCTCCTGCTGGCGCCCGGGGACGGCGACGAGGAGGACGGCTATCTCCAGGTCTCCGAGATGTACAACCTGGGGACCAACGCGGACCTGGTCGTACTGTCCGCCTGCCAGACGGGGAGGGGCACGATCGTCATGAACGAGGGCAACCTCGGCCTGCCGCGGGTTTTCTTCTATATGGGCGCCCGGTCGGTCCTGTCGACGCTATGGCCGGTCTACGACAACGCCGGGGCCGCCTTCATGAAGAGCTTCTACGACGCCTATTTCGGCGGCCAGGGCGAGGCCGAGGCCGTTCGGGCCGCGAAGAAGGCGATGCGGGAGAAGGGATTCTCGCATCCCTTTTTTTGGGCGCCCTACGTGCTGACGGGCGGGTTCTAGCGGGCTATTTCCGGACCGAGAACTCGGACAGCTTCGAAGCCAGCTCCTGTCCGTCCTCCAGGACGGCCGTGACCCTCCAGAAATATGTCTGGCCCGCCGGAACGGCGTCCCGCGCCTCCTCGGGGAGCTTCAGGCGGGTTTCCGTGACCGGGTCGCTCTGCCAGGTCTTTTGCAGGGACTGGTCGAAGATCTCCACGACATAGCGCACGGCCCTGGGCGCGGGCTCCCATTTGAACTCGATCTCGCCGGCGGCGACCGAAGCCTCGTTCTTGGGGACGATGAGCCGGACCTGGGTCTCCGAGACGCCCCGGATGACGGGCCGCTCGGTCAGCCGGATCACCGAATAGGTGACGATGGCGAGCCCGGCCAGCCCCGCCAGGGCCGCGACGGCGGCCCTCCGGCCGACGGACAACCGCGCGCCTTCACCGGCGAACCGCGTCCGACGGGCAGGGGCGTCGGCCAGGATGCCGTCCAATTCGGCCGAGAGCCGGAGAGCCGATCGAACGAGAAGGGCGCAGTCGCGGCAGCCGGCGACATGGTCCAGGAGCCTCGAGCGCTCTTTCCGGCGCGCCTCATCGGTGACCAGCCGGACCAGGTCATCGGGAGCCGGGCATCCCGCGCCGGGTTCGGCTCCTTTCTCCGCCAGGCAGGCCCAATAGGCCGCCATCAGCCCGGACATGTCAGTCTTCAAGGTCGATCCCCCTTTTTCCCAGTATATCCTTCAAGTCGGCGATGCCGCGATAATAGGTGCTCTGGGCCCTCCGGAGGGACCAGGAATGGAGCCGGGCGATCTCCTCGAAGGAGAATCCCTCGAGGCGAAGCTCGAGGACCCGGCGCTTGGCGGCCCCGACGCTCCCGAGCGATTCGCGAACGACCTCCTTCAGCATGTCCATCGCTCCCGGCCGGGCCCGCCCGTATCCATCGATGCGAGACTCGTCGGTCTTGGCCGCGTCGAAGATCTTTTTCTCACGGTTGGTCTTCTGTCCTTCATTGATAAAGACAGACAAAACCACCTTTTTTACATAGGCGTTGAAAAAAATAATTTTTTTCCCCTGGTTCTCCCTGAGAACCTGCCAGATCCTCAGGCGGATCTCCTGGAGCAGGTCGTCCCTCTCGGGGGAAGGCGCGGCGCAGCCGAGGGCCCTGAGCTCCGAGATCAGGAAGGGCGTCAGCGAATCGAGAATATCTTCTATGGATTCCGGCATGACAGAGGCAGCCCCGTACTTGGCGGGGGCCATCGTACTGAATACAGGCGGGAAGTTCAAGCCCTGGAGAACCGCACAAGGAGAGATGTTTATGTTAACATGGCGGCCGACTCGAGAGATCGACGGCCCGCTAGCGAACGGGCCGGCAAGGAGCTCGCAAGGATGAACCTGGCAAAGAAGCCGATCTTGGCCCTCGTCCTGGGCCTTTCCCTGGCCGCCGGGGCGCAGGCCCGGCAGGCCTTCAGGACCGATCGTTTCGAAATGGAGATCAACGCCCGCGGGGAGATCGTCAGGCTGGCCGACCTGAAAACCCGGCGGAATTACGCCCCGGAAGGCCGTCCCGGATATCTCGTCCGGGTCAAGGACGCCGGCGGCGCCGAGCTCGTCCCGGCCGCGGTCCGGGCCGATAAGGACAGGATGACCTTCATGTTCGGGGGCGGGATCGAGCTTGTCGTCCGGGCCGCCGCTAAACCCGATTACCTGCGGTTCGAGCTGGTCAAGGCCGCGCCCCAGGGGAAGATCGACGCCGTCCTCTGGGGACCGGTCCTGACGACGATCGGCGAGACGATCGGCGAGGTGGTCGGGGTCGTGAGGGACCGGGATTTCGCCATCGGCATCCAGGCCCTGAACGCGAAGACGTGCGGCGGCCGGCTGGTCAACGAGGAAGGGACGACGGAGGGCCGGACAACGGCCACGCCGGAGCCCTTCGGGTCGAGCCTCCAGGCCTTCTGCGTCAACCAGGCCCGGGACCGGGTCATGACCGTCTGGCGTCAATTCCGGAACGTTCCGGTCAAGGCCCTGCCCGGGTTCAGGCTGGAGGGGACCGCCCTGGCCGTCTTCGGGACGACGCCCGGCGCGGCCCTGCCCCTGATCGGCAGGATCGAGCTGGCCGAGGGCCTGCCGCATCCGACGATCGACGGCGAATGGATCAAAACCTCGGGGGTAACGGGCCGTCCCTACCTGATCGCCGATTTCGGCGAGAAGAACATCGACGAGATGCTGGAATACGCCCGCCGCCTGGGGTTCTATTCGCTCTACCACAGCGGCCCGTTCAGAACCTGGGGCCACTTCGACCTGCTGGAGGAATTGTTCCCCAACGGCCGGGCCGGCATGAAGCGGTGCGTGGACAAGGCCCGGGCCATGGGCATCCGCATCGGCTCGCACACGCTCACGAACTTCATCACGACGAACGACCCGTTCGTCACGGCCCCGGCCAACCAGGGGCTGATGGCCGCGGGCGTCGCCGCCCTCCAGAAGGACATCGACCCGGCCGCGACGGAGATCGCCGTCGACCGCGAGGACTGTTTCAGGCAGGAGTCGACCCTCAACAGCGTCCTCATCGGCGGCGAGATCGTCCGCTACCAGGACGTGACCGGGAGCGGGCCGTACGTCCTGACGAACTGCGTCCGGGGGGCCTTCGGGACGGCCGCGGCGGCCCATGCCAAGGGCCAGCCGGCCAGGAAGCTCATGGACCACCCCTACAAGACCCTCTTCCCCGATTGGCCCATGCAGGAGGAGCTCATCCGCAACCTGGCTGCCTACTTCAACGAGACCGGGGTCTCGCACATGGACTTCGACGGCCACGAAGGGACCTGCTACCTCGGCCGGGGCGATTACGGCCACGACCACTTCGTCGAGGCTTTCCAGTCGCAGGTCGACCACCTGGTCGTCAACGGCTCGAGCAACGTCGGCCATTTCTACTGGCACATGAACAGCTACATCAATTGGGGCGAGCCCTGGTACGCGAGCTTCCGGGAGAGCCAGTCGGAATACAGGTTCAGGCACCAGCCGTTCCTCGAGCGCAACTACCTGCCCAACATGCTCGGCTGGTTCCTCATGACGCCCGACACGCGGCTCGAGGACATCGAATGGATGCTGGCCCGGGCGGCCGGATATCGCGCCGGCTACGCCTTCGTCGCCGATCCCGAGTCCTTCGAGAGGAACCCCGATACGGACGCCATCATCGCGGCCATCAGGACCTGGGAGGAAGCCAAGCAGCTGGGCGTCTTCAGCGAGGAGCAGCGGGCCAGGCTCAAGGACCCGGAGCGGGATTTTCACCTGGAGAGAACGGGGGAGAAGCGCTGGGCCATGCGGAGCTTCGACAAGTTCGTTTTCGAGCACGCCAGGAAGGTCCTCCAGCCCGGCGAGCCGGCGCAATCGGAGTTGAGCTTCGAGAACGCCTGCGAGGATCAGCCTCTTCATCTCCATCTCCTGCTCACGGGAGGGGCGGACGCCCAGGCCCGGGAGGTCGGGATCGAGGTCGACCGGTTCTTCACGGTGACGGTCCCGGCCACGCTGAAAAAGGGACAATCCCTGGTCTGGGACGGCTCCGGCCGGATGATCCTCTACGACGACAAGGGGCGTAAGGTCCAGGATCTCCCGGCCGGCCGGAGCCTGCCGCTGCTCGGGAAGGGCAGGCACACGGTCGCCATCGAGGCCCGTTTCGACGGGAGCGACCCGGTCATCAAGGGGACCGTGAAGCTCAAGGGCGCGGTCGAATCCGTCGAACGATGAAGCTCATGAACGGACGGCGGGAGGCTGGATTGAAAACCTGGCGCGCAGGCGTCCTGATCCTGATCGGGCTCGGATTCGGCTGCTGGGGCCGGGCGCCCGGCCGCGCCCCCGTGAAGCTCTGGTACGACCGGCCGGCCGACGCCTCTGTGCCGGACGTCAAGGACGGCTGGCGGAACGATCCGGAATGGCTCAAAGCCCTGCCCGTGGGCAACGGCTCCCTGGGGGCCATGGTCTTCGGCGACGTGAACCGGGAGCGTCTGCAGCTTAACGAGAAGGGCGTCTGGTCGGGCGGCCCGGATGACAACGACAATCCCGGGGCCGCGGCCTCCCTCGGCGAGATCCGGCGGCTGCTCTTCGCCGGGAAGTACAGGGAGGCGACGGACCTGACCCTCAGGACGCAGGTTTGCAGGGGCGCCGGTTCCGGATACGGCAACGGCGCCGAGGTGCCGTTCGGCTGTTTCCAGACACTGGGCGACCTGGGGCTCGATTTCGGGAAGACGTCGGCCTTTGAAGATTACCGCCGCGAGCTCGATCTCGAGCGCGGGATCGTCAGCGTATCCTACCTCCAGGACGGGGTCCGCTATCGGCGCGAGGTCTTCTCGAGCTTCCCCGACCGGGCCCTGGTGGTGCGCCTCGCGGCCGACAAGAAGGGCGCCCTGAGCTTCAAGGCGGCCCTGACGCGTCCGGAGCGCTGCGAGACGCGGACGGAAAAAGGCCACCTGCTGATGACCGGCGTCCTGACCGACGGCAAGGGCGGCAAAGGGGTCCGTTACGCCGCCCGGCTGAAGGCCGTCGCCAGGGGCGGGCGCGTGACCTGTTCACAGGGCGCCCTGGAGGTCAGCCGGGCCGACGACGTCGTCCTGATCCTGACCGCCTCGACCAGCCACAAGCTCGAATACCCCCGTTATCGCGGGGCCGACCCCCTGGCCGCGACGGCGGCCGAGCTCGAGAGCGCCGCCTCCCGGCCCTACGCGTCCCTGCTCCGGCGGCACGTCGAGGATCACGCCCGGCTCTTCGGCCGGGTCCGCCTGGCCCTGTCCGGCGGCGCCCCGGATGCGGTCCCGACGGACCGGCGGCTGCGGGGACAAGAGGACCGCCCGGACGACCTGCGCCTGCAGGAGATCTATTTCCAGTTCGGGCGCTATCTCCTGATCGCCTCCTCCCGCGAGGGGTCGCTTCCGGCGAATCTGCAGGGGCTTTGGGCCAACAAGATCCAGACGCCCTGGAACTGCGATTATCACACGGACATCAACGTTCAGATGAACTATTGGCCGGCCGACCCGACGAACCTGGCCGAGTGCAGCGGACCGCTCACAGGGCTCATCGGCTCCCTGGTCAAGCCGGGCGAGCGGACGGCCGCCGTCCAATACGGGGCCGCCGGCTGGTGCGTCCATCCGATCACCAACGTCTGGGGCTTCACCGCGCCGGGAGAGCACCCGAGCTGGGGATTGCATGTCGGGGCCGGCGGCTGGCTCTGCCACGACCTCTGGGACCATTATCAGTTCACGCTGGACCGGCAGTACCTGGAGGCGGTCTATCCGATCATGCTGGGCTCGGCCCGGTTCTACCTCGATTGGCTGGTCGCGGACCCGGCCACCGGCGAGCTGGTTTCCGGGCCGGCGACCTCTCCCGAGAACTCGTTCGTCGCGCCGGACGGCTCGACGGCCCAGATGAGCATGGGGCCGTCGCATGACCAGGAGGTCATCCGCGATCTCTTCACCAGCGTTCTCGCGGCCGCGGCCGTCCTCGGGGACAGGGACCTTCTTCTGCCGAGGATCGAGGCCGCCCTCGGCAAGCTGGCCCGGCCGCGGATCGGATCGGACGGCCGGCTGATGGAATGGCGGGAGGAGTTCAAGGAGGTCGAGCCCACGCACCGCCATGTCTCTCACCTCTTCATGCTCCACCCCGGGAGCGAGATCGATCCGGAGAGAACGCCCGGGCTGGCCGCCGCCGCGCGAAAGAGCCTGGAGGCGAGGACGGACACCGGCACGGGCTGGTCGCTGGCCTGGAAGATCAATTTCTGGGCCCGTCTCGGGGACGGCGACCGGGCCTACCGGCTGCTCCGGAACCTCCTCCGGCCGATCGACCAGACGGGAGTCAACATGTCGAACGCCGGCGGGACCTATCCCAACCTCTTCTGCGCCCACCCGCCCTTCCAGATAGACGGGAATTTCGGGGCCACGGCCGGCATCGCCGAGATGCTCCTCCAGAGCCATCTCAAGGAGGGCGGCCGGTACGTCCTGAAGCTCCTGCCGGCCTTGCCCGGAGCCTGGCCGAACGGCGAGGTGACGGGCCTGAGGGCCCGCGGCGGCTTCGAGGTCGACATGACCTGGAAGGCGGGGAGGCTCGTGAGAGCCGAGATCCGGTCCGGCAAGGGCAGCCCGGCGATCGTCCGCTATGGGACGGCGGCCCGGGCCGTCGATCTCGAGCCCGGCCGGAAGCTCGTTTGGGCCGGTCGATAAGAGCCCGGCCGGAAGCGCCGGTCGGGGGGAGCCGCCGGAGCCGCATGGCCGGAGCGGGGCTTTGCCGGCGTCCGCTCAGAGGATAAGCATGCAGTCGCCGTAGGAGAAGAAGCGGTAGCGCTCCCTGACCGCCTGGCGATAGGCTCGCATGACCAGCTCGTAGCCGGCGAAGGCCGAGACGAGCATCAGCAGGGTCGACTGGGGCAGGTGGAAGTTCGTCAGCAGCCGGTCGACCACATGGAACTCGAACCCGGGGGTGATGAAAAGCGCCGTCGAGCGGCGGCCCGGGCGGACCGCGCCGTCCTGCCAGGCGCTTTCGAGCGTCCGGACGACCGTCGTGCCGACGGCCGTGACCGGCCGGCCCTCCGGCCTGGCGGCATTGATCGCCCTGGCCACGGCGGGAGCGACGGCGTAGCTTTCCTCGAGCATCCTGTGGCCGGCGACGAGCTCGGCCCGGACCGGCTGGAACGTGGCCGGGCCGACGTCAAGGGTGACGCGCCGGACCTCTACGCCCCGGTCCCCGAGGGCCTTCAATATGCCCTTCGTGAAGTGAAGTCCCGCGGTCGGGGCGGCGATGGCCCCTTCCCGCCTCGCGAAGACAGTCTGGTAGCGGTCGATGTCCTCCGCTCTCGCGGCCTCGTCCTGCCTGGCCCGCTTGATGTACGGCGGCAGGGGGGCATAGCCGGCCTCGCGGAGCAGGGCCCGGACGTCGGCCCGGCCGAAGTCGAGGAGCCGCCGCCCTTCCTCCCCCCGCCCCGCCACCCGGGCCGCTGCTCCCCCGGGGAAGCGGACGGCGCTCCCGTCGCGGACCCTTTTCGCCGGCCGGCACAGGACCTCCCAGGTCCCCGGACCGGCCTCGCGGATGAACAGGAACTCGATCTTCGCCTCGCCGCTCGCGCCCCAGAGACGGGCCGGCAGGACCCTGGTGTCGTTCAGAACGAGCAGGTCGCCAGCGTCCAGGCATCCGGCGAACTCGCGGAACCGGCCGTGCCGGATGGCGCCGGCGCGCCGGTCCACGATCATCATCCGCGAATCGTCGCGATGGGGGAGGGGGTGCTGGGCGATGAGCTCCGGCGGCAGATCGTAGTCGTAATCCGAGACGCGAAGGGGATTGCCGGAGGTCATGGCCGCTCGGTTTGGGATCAGTCCCTGAAAAGCTTCTTCTGGCCGGACGGCCGGGCCTTGCCGCGCGAGCCGGGCTCGCGGTATTCGTAGCCCAGGTGGGCATAGGCCTTCGGGGTGATGACCCGGCCGCGGATGGTCCGGTCGAGGAAGCCGATCCGCATCAGGAAGGGCTCGTAGATGCTCTCGATCGTGTCCTTCTCTTCGTCGATGGCCGCGGCGATGGTGCCGATGCCGACAGGCCCGCCGCCGAAGTTCTCGATGATGGTCGAGAGGATCTTGCGGTCGACGTCGTCGAGCCCCAGGGCGTCGACCTCCATCATGTCCAGGGCCCGCTGGGCCTCCCTGGCCGTGATGACGCCGTCGCCCTTGACGTCGACGTAGTCGCGGACGCGGCGCAAGAGGCGGTTGGCGACGCGCGGCGTGCCCCGCGAGCGCAGGGCGATCTCGCCGGCCCCGGCGTCGTCGACCTTGACCTTGAGGATCCTGGCCGAGCGCTGGATGACCTTCTTGAGGTCCTCGTCCTGGTAGTAATCGAGGCGGTGGATGATGCCGAACCGGCCGCGCAGCGGGGCCGTGATCCGGCCGGCCCGGGTCGTCGCGCCGATGAGGGTGAACTTCCTGATCTTGAGCTTGTGACTGCGCGCCCCCGGCCCCTGGCCGATGACGATATCCAGGCTGAAGTCCTCCATGGCCGAGTAGAGGATCTCCTCGACCGAGGGCTGCAGCCGGTGGATCTCGTCGATGAACAGGACTTCCTTGGTCTGCATGTTCGTCAGGATGGCCGAGAGGTCGCCGGCCCGCTCTATGACCGGGCCGGAGGTCGGCTTGATGCCGACGCCCATCTCCCTGGCGATGAGGTAGGCCAGGCTGGTCTTGCCCAGCCCAGGCGGTCCGTAGAGGAGGACGTGGTCAAGGTGCTCGTCGCGCTTCTTGGCCGCCTCGATGAAGACCTTGAGGTTGGCCTTGACCTTGTCCTGGCCGACGAACTCGTCGAACGTCTTCGGCCGGAGGCTGTCCTCGAAGAGGACGTCCTCCTTCGTTCGGATGGGACTGAGGATGGCTGGCATATTGTCGACTCTCTGCTATTTTACTCAACTCCCGTTTCAGGGCAAGCCCGCCGTGAGACGGCGATCCGCCGGTCCGGCGCCGACCCGCAGGCGAGGCCTTTCGCCGGGGAGCCATCCCGCCGCTCTTGACAACGACCGGCTGCCTGGTCAAGAATGGCTTTCCTCGGAAGCTAGGACCCGAGACGGTTTCCCCGGCCGCCCGGCCGTGAAGGCGCATCGGCCGTCGGTCCGGATCAGAATATCCCGGGAGAGATGATCATCGTCCCTTCATATAGTCTGCCGCGCCGGGCGCGGTGAGGAGCCGGCCATGACGAAGAAGTTCCATCCGGAGGAGCGGATTCGCGCGGCGGAAGAAGCCGTCCGCCTGTCCGAGAGGAAATGGCGGGCCCTCTACGACAACATGCCGGACGGCTTGGTCAGCATCGGCCGGGACGGTCGCATCCTCGGGATGAACAAGGCCTTCCGGGCCCTGACCGGGTACACGGCCGAGGAACTCCGGCGGATGACCTACCTGGATCTGACCCCGAAGAAATGGCACGAGATGGAGAAGACCATGCTCGAGGGCCAGATCAGGAGCCGGGGGCACTCCTCGACCTACGAAAAAGAATATCGGAAAAAGGACGGGACCATCGTCGCGGTCGAGCTCCGCACTTTCCTGAGCGGCGACGAGGCCGGGTCCGGGGAGTGCATGTGGGCCGTCGTCCGCGACGTCTCCGCGCGGCGGCGAAACGAGCAGGCCCTCGTCCGCTCGGAAGAGAAGTTCGCCAGGATCTTCGCCGGGAGCCCGATCTCCCTCTGGCTGACCACTGTCCGGGACATGAAGCTTCTCGATGTCAACGCGAGCTTTGTCCGGGACACGGGGTTCTCGAGGGAGGAAGCCCTCGGACGCACGTCGCTCGAACTGGGGCTTTTCCCCGACGCCGCGGGCCGCGAGCGCTTCATCGCCGGCATGGAGGCTTCGGGACAGGTCCGGGACATGCATCTGACGATTCGCGCGAAGTCCGGCGAGACGCGCGACATGCTTTTTTCCGGGACCGCGGCGACGATCGGAGGGAAGCCCTGCTATCTCGTCTCGGCCGTGGACATCACCGAGCGCAGGCGCGCGGAGGCCGCCCTCCAGCAAAGCGAGGCCTTCATCAAGGCGGTCCTCGACAGGCTTCCGGTCGGCGTGGCCGTTGGCTCGATGGGCCCGCCGACGACATTCATATATATGAACGACAATTTTCCCGGCTTCTGCCGGACGACGCGGGAGAAGCTCGCCGCCCCGGACGGCTTCTGGGACGCCGTCTACGAGGACCCGGCTTTCCGGGAGCGGGCGAGGAAGCGCGTGTTGGAAGAAGGCGCGGCCGGGGACCCGGAGCGGACGCTGTGGACGAACGTCCCCATCACCCGCGCCGGGGAGGAGAC
The DNA here is from genome assembly GCA_039683095.1 of Acidobacteriota bacterium. Classification (NCBI taxonomy): domain Bacteria; kingdom Pseudomonadati; phylum Acidobacteriota; species Acidobacteriota bacterium. Next base: position 122,569 of record JBDKSB010000003.1, read on the forward strand.
GACGTTCGTCACCATGCGGAACGTCCCCGTTCCCGGAAGATCGGTGACGATCTCGCTGGTCTTCGACGTCACCGAGCGCATCCGGAACGAGGAGAGCCTCAAGAAGCGCCTGCGCTACGAGGAGACGCTGTCGTTCATCTCCTCGCTGGCCGCGGCCGCGGCGGACATGGACAGCTTCCTGAACGACGTCCTGCGGAAGCTGGGAACGGCCCTGGATGTCAGCCGGGTCTACATCTTTGAATACCGCCCGGAGACGGACAAGGGCGACAACACCTACGAATGGACGGCCCCCGGCATATCGTCCCAGATGGCCGATTTCCAGAGGGTCCCGGCGGCGGGGGTGACCTGGTTGATGGAGCGGATGCGGAGCAATACGGCCATCAACTGTCCCGACCTGGGCGAGGTCGCCGACGAGAGAACGAGGGATCTCATGGCCTGCGGAGGGGCCGTCTCGGTCCTCATCGTGCCGCTTTTGGTCGGCGGCGACTTCTTCGGCTTCATCGGCTTCGACGAATGCCGCCGCCGCCGGGATTGGCCGCAGGAGGACGTGGACCTCCTTTCTTCGATATCGAGGATCATCGCCGCCGCGATCGAGCGCCGGCGGGCCGAAGCGCGCCTGGCCGAGCAGCTCGACGAATTGCGCCGCTGGCAGACCGTCACGCTGGGCCGGGAGAGGCGCGTCCTCGACCTCAAGCGCGAGGTCAACGAGCTCCTCGTCCGCTCGGGGCTGCCGCCGCGCTATGCCAGCGCGGAGGAGGAGAAATGACGGCCCCGCGGGATCGGCCGCGGCGCGGCCGAGGCGGCGCCCGGCCCCTGAAGCCCGAAGCGGGGGCCGAGGCCGCGCCGTCTCCCGCCATCCTGGTGATCCTGTTCGTCCTGCTCGTCGCCGGCATCTCGGCCATCGGCATCACGGTCTTTCAGAACTTCCGGGCGAGGTTCCTGGCCCAGGCGCAAACGATGCTCGACTCCATCTCCAGCCTCAAGGCCAGGGAACTCCAGGACTGGCGGCAGGACCTGCTGGCGGACGCGGACATCTTGTATCGCAACGCCGCCTTCGTCGAGGCGGTGCGGCGCGGCCTGTCGGATCAGGCCGGGGGCCGGGCCCTGCTTCACGATTGGCTCGACCACTTCCTGACCTCGGGGCGCTATGACCGGGTCTCCATCGTTGACCGGCACGGTTTCGAGATCTTCTGTGTCCAGGGAGAGCTCCAGGGCCTTCCCGCCTGCCCGGCCCGGGAGATCGAAGCCAGCCTCGGGAAGGGAAGGGTGGCCTTCCTGGATTTCTGGCGGGACCGCACTCCAGGAGGCGTTCGCTTGGCGCTCCTCGTCCCCATCCTCGGTCTCGCCCCCGCGCCGGACGAGGCCGGGACGCCGGCCTGCGTCGTCCTGCGCGTCGACCCTCGCCGGAGCCTCTTCCCGCTCATCCGGCAGTGGCCCGGAGCGGAGCCCCGGGCCGAAACGTTCATCGTCCGGCGCGAGGGCGACGACATCCTCTATCTCAGCGATCTCGAGGACCGGCCGGACGCGGCCTTAGATCTGAGATCCCCCCTGGGCCGGCCCAACCTGCCTTCCGCCATAGCCGTGAAGGGAGGGGAGACCGTCATGGAGGGAGTGGACCGGCGGGGAGTGCCCGTCTTCGCGGCCGTGCGCCCCGTGCCCGGATCCCCCTGGTTCCTGGTGGTCCAGATGGCCAGATCCGAGGTCATCGCCGGGCTCCGGGAACGCCGCTGGCAGGCGATCGCCTTCACGGCGGCGCTCATCGTCCTCACCGGCACCGGCCTGGGCCTTGTCTGGCGGCGCCAGCGCGAGATATATTTCCGCGGCCAGGCCAGGTCGTCGGAACGGCTGCGGGAAAGCCTGGAGCGCTTCGAGTTCGTCAATCGCGCCTCTTCCGATATCATTTGGGACTGGGACCTCCGGACGGGGACGATCTGGTGGAATGACAATTTCGCGAGGCTCTTCGGCGGCACGGACGGGGAGACCCGGCAGGGCTACGGATCCTGGATCCGGCGGATCCATCCCGGTGACATCGGCCGGATCGAGGAGGGCCTCCGGGCGGCGATCGATTCCGGGGCCGCCTCGTGGTCGGGTCACTATCGGTTCCGGCGCGAGGACGGCGCCTACGCGGAGGTCGAGGACCAGGCCTATATCAGCCGTGACGGCGGGGGCCGGCCGTTCCGCCTGATCGGGGCGATGCGCGATGTCACGGAGAGTCACGCGGTCGTGGCCGCGCTCAAGGAGAGCGAGGAGCGTTATCGGCTTCTGACGGAACATGCCCCCATCGGGATCGTCCTTTATCGCGACCACAGGATCATCTTCGCCAACAAGGCCGCGCTGGGCCTGCTGGGCGCGGACTCGGAAGCGCAGGTCCTCGGCAAGTCCGTAGCGGACATCGTGCATCCCGGCTCGCTGGCCTCGGTCCGGGAGCGCCTTTTGAAGATGCAGTCCGGCGAGGACGGGCTCTTCTCCGCCGAGGACGTCTACGTGAGGCTGGACGGCAGCCCCATCGACCTCCAGATCATGGCCACGCCGCTCATCCTCGGGGGAAGCCCGGCCCTCCAGGTCCTCATCTCTGACATATCGGAGCGGAAGAAGTCGGAGAAGGAGATCCACTCCGCCCAGGCCGAGCTGAAGCGGCTGCTGGAAGAGGCCGTCCAGTCGCGCCGGGCCCTGCTCAGCGTGGCCGAGGACCAGAAGGCGGCGGAGGAGGAGGTCCGCCAGCTGAACGTCCAGCTGGAGCAGCGCGTCCGCGACCGCACCGCCCAGCTGGAGGCGGCCAACGCGGAGCTGGAAGCCTTCTCCTATTCAGTTTCCCACGATCTGCGCGCCCCGCTGAGGGCCATCAACGGCTACACCCGGATCCTGTTCGAGGACTACAAGCCGAGCCTCGACGAGAAGGGCCAGCGCATCTGCTCCGTCATCGGCGACAGCGCCCTCAACATGGGACAGCTGATCGACGCCCTCCTGGCGCTGTCCCGGCTGGGGCACTCGGAGATGCGGCTCTCGGCGATCGACATGAGAACGCTGGCCAACTCGATCTTTTTCGAGCTGACCACGCCGGAGGCCCGGGCGAGGATCGACTTCCGGCTCGGGCCCCTGCCGGCGGCCGTCGGCGACCCGCACCTCATCCGCCAGGTCTGGACGAACCTCCTCTCCAACGCCCTCAAGTTCTCGGCGAAGAGGGACAGGCCGGTCATCGAGGTCAAGGGGGAGCGGGCGGGGCGGGAGAACGTCTATTCCGTGAAGGACAACGGCGTGGGATTCGACATGGCCTACGGGCACAAGCTCTTCGGCGTCTTCCAGCGCCTCCACAGCGCCGGGGAATTCGAGGGGACGGGCGTCGGCCTGGCCATCATCGAGCGCATCGTCCGCCGCCACGGCGGGCGGGCCTGGGCGGAGGGCAGTGTCGGAGAGGGGGCGACCTTCCATATCGCCATGCCGGCGAGGGAAGCCTGACCATGAAGAGGGGAGAGGAGCCATGACCCAACACCTGCGCGTCCTGATCGTCGAGGACCTGCCGACCGACGCGGAGCTGTGCGAGCGCGAGATCAGGAAGGTCGCCGCGGCGGCGGAGTTCGAGCGCGTGGAGACGCGGGAGGCCTACCTCTCGGCCCTGGAGGCGTTCAGGCCCGATCTGATCATCTCGGACTTCAAGCTGCCGCGGTTCGACGGCATGAGCGCCCTGCGGCTGGCGCTGGAAAGGGCCCCCGACACGCCGTTCATCGTCACCACGGGATCGATGAACGAGGACACGGCGGTCGAATGCATGAAGGCCGGCGCCTGGGACTACGTCATCAAGGAGCACATCAAAAGGCTGGGGCCGGCCGTCATCAGCGCCCTGGAGCAGAAGCAGGTCCGCCTGCGGCAGAAGCGGGCCGCGGAGGACCTCCGGGCGAGCGAAGAGAAGTACCGCTGCCTCATCGAGTCGACGGACGATCATGTCTATCTCATCGACCGGGACCTCCGCTTCATCTACGCCAACGGAAGGTACCTGCTTCGCCACGGGCTGGCCCTCGAAAGCCTGGTCGGCCGGTCCTACGGGGAGGGGCATAGCCCGGAAAGGGTCGAGCGATTCGCCAGGAGGGTGAACCAGGTCATCGCCTCGGGATCGTCGATCACCTATGAGCATAAGAGCCTGAAGGACGGCCGGACCTTCCTCCGGACCCTGAGCCCGGTGAAGGAGTCCGCGGACGGCCCGATCGACAAGGTCACGGTCATATCGATGGACATCACCGAGCGCAAGCAGGGCGAGGAGAGGCTCAAGGTCGCCTTCGGCTCCATCATCAGCGTCATCGCCGGGATGGTCGAGAAGCGGGACCCCTACACGGCCGGCCACCAGAGGAGGGTGTCGGACCTGGCCGAGGCCATCGCCTGCGAGATGGGCCTGCCCTCGGAACGGGCGGCGACGATAAAGACGGCCGGCATCGTCCACGACCTGGGGAAGATCGTCATCCCGGCCGAGATCCTGAGCAAGCCGTCGATGCTTTCCGAATACGAGTTCAAGCTCCTCAAGACCCATCCCCTCGAGGGATACGACATCCTCAAGGACGTGGACCTGCCGGGGCCGATCGCCCGCATCGTCCTGGAGCACCATGAGCGGCTGGACGGCTCGGGCTATCCCGGCGGGCTGAAGGGCGCCGAGATCCTGCTCGAGTCCAGGATCCTCGCGGTGGCCGACGTCATCGAGGCCATGGCCAGCCACAGGCCTTATCGCCCGGCCCACGGCATCGTCAAGGCCCTCGAAGAGATCGAGCGGGGCCGGGCCTCTATCTATGACCCGGACGTCGTCGATGCCTGCCTCCGGCTGTTCCGGGAGAAGCGGTTCGCCTGGGACGACGGCTCGGCGCGGCGCTGACCGCCGGTCCTCCCGGCCGCGGCCCCGCGGCCATGAATGCCGTTCATCGAAAATCTTTGGAGAATTCATTTCCCCCGGCGCCGGATAGGCGTATGATAGAAGGTTCGTGGGGGCCCCTCCGCGGCGCCGAGAGACCGATCTTTCCCCCGCCTCCTCCGAAGGGATAGGATTGCGGACGGGACCGCCCCCGAGCTGAGAGAAGGAACGGCACCGATGAATCGGATCCTCCGGAAGGACGAACTCGCTCCGGACATCTTCCGGATGCGGCTGTCCGCCCCCCTGATAGCGGCGGGCCGCCGGCCCGGCCAGTTCGTCATCCTGCGCGCGACCCGGGACGGCGAGCGCATCCCGCTGACCATCGCCGACGCCAGCGTCGAGGAGGGATGGATCGACGTCATCGTCCAGGTCGCCGGCGCGGGCACGATGCGGCTGGCCTGCCTGCGGCAGGGCGACGCGGTCCCCGACCTGGTCGGGCCCCTGGGGCAGCCGACCCGGCTCGGGCGCTACGGACGCTGCCTGGGCGTCGCCGGGGGGGTCGGCATCGCTCCCCTTTATCCCATCGCCCAGGCCCTGAAGGCGGCCGGCAACCACGTCACGATCATCCTCGGGGCGCGGAGCCGGGACCGGCTGATCCTGCGGCCCGAGATCGGAGCCTGGGCCGACGAGGTCCTGACGGCCACGGAGGACGGCTCGGCCGGAAGGAAGGGGCTCGTTTCGGATGTCTTCCTCGACCTGGCTCGGCAGGGGAGGGCGTTCGACCGGGCCGTGGTCATCGGCCCGGCGCCAATGATGCGGGCCGTCTCCGAGCTGACCATCCGCCAGGGCATCCCGACCATCGTCTCTCTCAACCCGATCATGATCGACGGCACCGGGCTCTGCGGCGGCTGCCGGGTCGAGGTCGACGGGCAGATGAAGTTCGCCTGCGTCGACGGGCCCGAATTCGAGGCCGAGGGGATCGACTGGGAATCGTTCCTGAGGCGCCTGCACAGCTACAGGGACTTCGAGCGCCGGACGCGCGAGATGGAATCATGCCGGCTGACGAGCGTCTGAACGGCGGCGTCCGCGGCCGGCTCGACCCGGCGGTCCGGGTCCCGATGCGGGAGCAGGATCCGGCTGTCCGGACCGCGAATTTCGACGAGGTCCCGTTCGGCTATTCCGACGAGGAGGCCCGGGCCGAAGCCCGGCGCTGCCTGGGCTGCCGCAACGCGCCCTGCGTCGCGGCCTGCCCCGTCGAGGTCCCCATCCCGGCCTTCGTCCGTCAGATCGCGGACGGCGCCTTCAAGGCTGCGGCCCGGACCGTCCGCCAGGCCAACGCCCTGCCGGCCATCTGCGGCCGCGTCTGCCCCCAGGAGGATCAGTGCGAAAAGGCCTGCCTCCGCGGCCGGCGCGGGGACTCCGTGGCCGTCGGCCATCTCGAGCGGTTCGCCGCCGATCGGGAACGCCGGACCGGCCGGATCGAGGTTCCCGTCCGGAAGGCGGCCGCCGGCTGGCGCGTGGCCGTGGCCGGCTCGGGTCCGGCGGGCCTGACCGTGGCCTCGGAGCTGGCCAGGCAGGGCTGCTCGGTCTTCGTCTTCGAGGCGCTCCACGAGATGGGCGGCGTCCTGACCTATGGCATTCCCGAGTTCCGCCTGCCCAAGGCCATCGTCCGGGAGGAGATCGCGGACCTGGAGACCCTCGGGGTCTGGTTTGTCCGCAACTTCGTCGTCGGCCGGACCGAGACGGTCGACCACCTTCTCGGCCCGGGAGGGTTTGACGCTCTCTTCATCGGAACCGGGGCCGGCTTGCCGGCCTTCCTGGGCATCCCCGGCGAGGGCGCCATCGGCGTCTATTCGGCCAACGAATACCTGACCCGGAACAACCTGATGAGGGCCTACCGGGACGGGGCCAAGACGCCCATCCTGTGCGGCCGCCGGGTCGTGACGGTCGGCGGCGGCAACGTGGCCATGGACGCGGCCCGGACCGCCCTCCGGCTGGGGGCCAGGGAGTCCATGATCGTCTACCGGCGCGGCGAAGCGGAGATGCCGGCCCGGGCCGAAGAGGTCCGGCACGCCCGGGAGGAGGGGATCATCTTCCGGACGCTGGCCAATCCCGTCGCCATCCTGGAGGACGGCGACGGCTTCGTGCGCGGCCTGACCTGCGTGAGGATGGAGCTCGGGGGGCCCGACGGATCGGGCCGCCGCAGCCCCAGGCCGGTTCCAGGCAGCGAATTTCCAGTCGATTGCGACGTCGTTGTCGTGGCCGTCGGCAACCGGCCGAATCCCCTGATCCCGGCCACCACGACTGACCTCCGCGTCTCGGCCCGGGGGACCATCCTGGCCGACCCGGCCGACGGGCGGACGTCCCGGCCGCGGGTCTACGCCGGCGGGGACATCGTGACGGGCGCGGCCACGGTTATCCGGGCCATGGGCGCCGGCAAGGCGGCCGCCCGCAGCATCCTGGCCGATCTCGCGGCCCGCCGCTGAGCGTCGACCCGTCTCCCTGCCCCCCTCCGGGGCCAAAGATAAGCTTGCAGATCGCCGCGTCAGGCCGCCGTCGCCTTTCTCCTCCTGGGGACGGCGACGAGCCTCAGGCACAGCCAGGAAAGCCCGAAATAGAGGACCGCGAGAAGGCCCTGGTGGAGATAGGCCCCGCCCAGCCAGCGGAGGGAATCCGGAATGGCGGTCAGGGTGGTCCAGGCGTTCAGGATGGGCGTCGTGGGCAGGATGGCCGCGATCGGGCGCAGGACCGGCGACATGTCCTCGAGCGGCCAGGTGTAGCCTCCCAGAAAAAAGGCCGGCATTGAGAAGAAGACCGCCGCCTGTATGAGCGCTTTCCGGCTCCTGAAAAGCGCGCCGAGGACCTGGGAGAAGCCGACGACCGCCTGGACGAACAGGACGAGGAGCAGGACGAGCGGCAGGAGATTGGCCGAGGGCATCCGCAGGATCCAGAAGTACCCGCCCAGGACGGCCAGCAGGATGGGCGCCTGGCAGATCGTATAGATGAACTGCCGGCGGAGGAGGTAGCGCAACGGGCCGCCCGCCGCCGCGACCGCGCCGGCCAGGGTGCCCTGCTCCGATTCGCCCGCGATCGCCACGGCCGAGCCGACCAGCAGGCACTGCTGGATGATCATGACCAGGATGCCGGTGAGGACGAAGAAGGAATAGTCCACCGCCGGATTCCCCAGGGCATGGGAATGGAAGCGCAGGGGCAGGACCATGTCCCGGGCCTGGGCCGCGGGCGCGAGCTTCTTGTAGATCAGGAACTTGATCCCGGCCTGGCCGAACCCGAAGGCCTTTTGCATGGCCGTCATGATGAAGTTGGCGTTGACCATGTTCCGGGCGTCGACCAGCACGTCGATCTGGACGGGCTGGCGCGATTTCAGATCGCTCTCCAACGAGGCGGGCAGGACGATCGCGGCCATGATCCGGCCCGCGGCCATGTCCTCGCGGGCTTCCTGCTCGGTCCGGACGACGGACACCACGTCGAGCTCGGGGCAGCTCTCCATGTAGTGCCGGGCCAGGCGCGAGCCGTAGTCGGCGTCCCGGTCGACTATGGCCACCGGGTAGTCGCGGCCGACGCGGTTCATGAACAGCGTCCCGTAAGCCAGAAGCCCGAGCGCCGGGAAAATGACCAGGTAGATCAGGACGACCTTGTCCCTGGCCATCTTGCCTATTTCGCGCTTGATGAATCGGCCGATTCCGCTCATGCCCGGCCTCCGGAGAACCGCTTTGCCTTGACCGCGACCAGGGCCAGCCCCAGATAGGCCAGGGCCTGGGCGGCCAGCAGCCAGGGATGGACGGGAAACCCGGTTCCGTAAATGATCTTGGCAACCTCCTCGAGGAACGGCGTCAGCGGGGAGACGCGGGCCAGAGCCCGCCAAAACGAAGGGAACAGGAACAGGGGCCAGGTGTACCCGGAGATGGTGAAGCCGACGGCCCCGACGATGATCATCAGGGAAGTGCCGAGCGCCTGGTCGCCGGCCAGTCCGGCCACGGCCATGCCCATCCCGATGCAGGCCAGCGAAAAGACGGCGAAGAGCGCGGTCAGCGCGACCGGCTGGCCCAGAGGCAGCCCGAACAGGGGAAAGAAGACCCCATAGGTCAGGGCGAAGGGGACCAGGAAGAACCCGAACAGGACGGCGGTCTTGACCGCCAGGAAAAGGGCCTTCGACCGCCCACGGTAAGCCGCCGCGTTCATGAAGAAGGCGGTCGTGCCGAGCAGGGTCATAAGTTGGAAGAGCACGGCCAGCAGGACGCCCGGGAGCATAAAACGGGTGTATTCGAGGGAGGGATTGTAGAGCGGCCGGAAATTGATCCCGACGGGCTTGGCCAGGAACTCGCTGCCGCTGGCCATGATCCCCTTGTCCTTGAACTGATCCTGGAGGAGGTCTTTCTGGTACCAGGATTCGACCTTGTACAGGTTCTTCATCAGCGTCCGGCCGGGCAGCAGGAAGGTGAAATCCTCGTAGACGACGACGTCGGCGGTCTCCCGCCGCGCGATCCGCCGGGAGAAGTCGCCGGGGATGACCATGAAGCCGCGGATCTTCCGCTGGGACAGGAGCTTGCGGCCTTCCTCCATTCCGGTCAGGACATAGCGGAGGTCGAAGGCCGGGTTGCTTCGGACGAAGCGCACGAGCTCGCGGGAGTCGCGGCTCCCGTCCTGGTCCCAGACGGCGAAGGGAATGGCCCGGGCGGTCCTGGCCGGAAGGAAGACCGCTCCGAACAGGACGTCCAGGACGACGGGAACGGCGATGAGCAGGACGAGGAAGGTCCGGCTCCGGAGGCAGGCCCGGACCTCGCTCTTCGCCAGGGAAAGAAAGCCTTTCATGCTCCTACCATTCGATCTTGACGGTCATGCCGGCCCGCAGGCCCGCGGCGGCGCCGGTCATCCGTCCCCGGACCTCGAAGGTCCTGATGTCCCAGGAGCCCTTCTCCTGGGTGGCCTCGGACTTGGCGAAATCGGCCAGCGGGGCGATGTAATAGACCTCGATCTGCCCCTTCCGGCCCAGGGCCGGAACGTCGATATCGAGCTTGTCGCCCAGCTTGAGCCCCTTGTAGTCGGTCTCCTTCAGGTTGAAGACGACGTACGGGTCGGGTTCCAGCATGGTCGCCAGGGCGAAGCCGGCGCTGACGACCTCGCCGACCTCGCCGTTGATCTCCTTGAGCTCGCCGTCGATCGGGGCCTTGAGAAACGTCTCGTCCTCGTAGCTCCGGGCCTCCTTGACCTTTTCCTCCATGGCCTTGACCTGGGCCCGGAGCTGCTCGATCTGCTCCCTGCGGGCCCCGTTGTTGACCATGTCCAGGTAGGACTTGGCCTGCTCGTACTGCTCCGTGGAGATCCTCCAGCGGAACTCGGCCGTGTCCTTCTCCTGGGCGGAGATGCCGCCGTCGTTGAAGACCTTGAGGACCCGCTCGTAGGTCCGCTGGACGATCTCCATATTGTCCCGGGCGATGTTGAACTGCCTCTGGGCCATCTGCCTCTCTTCGTCCCGGGCGCCCTTGAGCCCCAGGCGCAGCTGAGCGTCGGCGGCCTCCAGGCCGGCCTTGGCCTGTTCGACCTTGGCCTTGATGTCGTCGCTCTGCAGGACGGCGATGAGGTCGCCCTTGTGGAGGACATCGCCTTCCTTGACCTTCATCTCGATGATCCGGCCCGGGATCTTGGCCGCGACGTCGACTTCCCGGGCTTCGGCATATCCGTACTGAACGCGGGCCGGCGTTCTGGAGCAGGCGCAGGCCGCCGCCAGGCAGGCCAGCAGGACCGCGGGCTTGATGGTTTTCATCGGGTTCCCTCCATGTCTTTGATGTAGCCGTCAAGGCTCTGGGAAAGCTCGTGGATCTTCAGCCACGAGACGATGTATCCGTAGACCGCCTGGGCCCTCTCGGCCCTGATCTTCTCCAGGACCAGGTTGGCGTCGACCACCTCGAGGGAGATGCCCAGGCCCGAGGAGAAACGGGACTCGGCCAGGCGAAGGTTCTCTTCGGCTTCCTCCTGCCGGGCCGGGAAGCTGTCCACGGTGTTCTTCCGGGACTCGGCCTGGTAATAGAGCTGGTCGCCGGCCCTGTTCAGGAGGTCCTCGACGTCCTTCTTCTTCTCCTCGACCTCCAGGCGGAGCGCGTCGTCTGCGGCCAGCTTGTGAAGCTTCTCCCCGCTCGAGAAGACGTTGAGCTTGACGCCCACCCCGACGGCCCAATCCGGGTCCATGAAGGTCAGGTCTCCCCGGTAGAGCTCGTAGCGGCCGAAGGCGTAGATCTGGGGCAGGTAGGCGGCCAGGTCGCCGCGCTTCTTGGCCCCGACGAGGTCCCGCTTGATGTCCAGCATCTTCAGGGTCCGGCTGCCGGCCAGCAGGCTCGAACGAACCTGGTCCCTGGATGCGGCCTCCGGCTTGAACGGCAGGGGAGTGGTCAGGACCAGCGCCTCCGGATCGCCGGCCTTGACCAGGTCGGCCAGGACGCTGCGGGCGGTCTTCAGGTCGGCCTCGGCGTTCGCGAGGTTCTTCCGGGCTTCGGAATGGGCCACCTTGGCCCTGAGGAGCTGGGATCTGGCGATCAGGCCGGAATTGTAGAGGCTTTCGGCCTGACGGAGATGACGGGCTATCCCGGCCTCGGCGTCCCGGTTGGCGGCGGCGACTTCTTCGAGGAGCTTGGCCATGAAATAGATGCGGCAGGTCTCCTCCCTGACCGTCTCCTGGTCGATGAGGAATTCCTCCAGGCCTTCCTGGTAATGGAGATCGGCCCCCTTGTTGAGGGCGGCGATCTTCCCGCCCATCCAGATGGGCTGGACGAACTCCAGCGAGGCCCGCCAGACGTCCTGGTCGAGAAGATGCATGTCCATGGACGGAATGGCCGAATCCAGGGCCGCGGCGATCTGGGACGAGTAGGCGGTTGTCTCGGGGCCGGTCAGGCCGAAGCCCCGGCTCATGAGCATCTGCAGGTCGATGTCGGCCAGCTTGTTCTGGGTCTGGAGGCCGATGAGCAGGGTCCGCAGGGGGCTGAGATCGAGCTCGATGGGCTCGTTCAGCCTGGTGTAGGACCCGGCGACGTCGATCCTGGGGAAATAATGGCTGCGAGCCTCCTTCTTTCCGGCCTGCAGGAACTCGATGTGCTTGTGCTTGGCCAGGAGGTCATGGTTGGCGGCCAGGGCCTTGTCCACGGCCGTCGACAGGGTCATCTCCTGGGCCCCGAGAAGCCCCGGCATCAATAGAAGCAAAGCGAGCCAGAATCGTTTCATTGATTCCTCCGTTGGTGTTTTCCGGACAAGCGCGCCGGGCCTGGCCCGGCCCCCCTCGGCGCCCTTCGTCAGTCGTCCCGGCGGGGTTGCCCTTCCATCCTTTTCGGGGAGCCGTCCGGTCCGGGACGCGGCGCCGGGCGCGCCGGCGGCGTCAAAATACCCTCCAGGACGGAGGACAGGACCAGGTCCTTGACCTGCCGGCGGTCGTCCGATCCGGCCTTGACGGCCGGCTCGAGGACCATGGTCAGGACGAGGCCGGCCCACATGGAGACGATGCCCAGGTTCAGCCGGGCGGCCGGCAGGGACCCGGGGAATTGTCCGCGGGCCTGGCCCTCTTCGATGATGCTCTCGCCGAGAGCCAGGAAGCGGCGGAAGTTCGAGAAGGCCGGCCTCTTTGGCAGCTCGATCTCCTTCCGGCGCAGATCGACGAAGATGATCAGGAAGAAATCCGGATGCTCGAAGGCGTAATCGATGCTGTCCTCGATGTAAATGGCGTATTTCGCGACGGGATCGGTCCGGCCTTCGATCCTCTTGGTCAGCCTTTCCAGGAGCAGGGCGGAGGAGTGCCTGTAGATGCCGGTCAGGAGGTCTTCCTTGTTCCGGTAATAGAGGTAGATGGTCCCCACGGCGATCCCGGCCGCCTCGGCGACGTCCTTCATCGACGTCTCGTTATAGCCCCGGCGGGAGAAAAGGCGGGCGGCCGCCCGAAGGATGGCGATCCGCTTGCCGCCGGCCTCCGGGAGGCTGGTCTTGTCTGCGCTCGCGTCCGCGTTCATCATGGTCGCCGCTCTGAATGAATGTTCATTCATATGATAAGCGCAGAACCGGCGTTTGTCAAGTCGACGGTCATTTCCGGAGGCCCTTTCTCAGATCTTGGCCAGGCGCTTGAGGCAGTCCCGGAGGAGCTTCTCGAACTCCGTCCCGGGCTTGTTGGCGGCGATCGTCTGGTCGACGGCCCGTTCGGCTTCCTTGCGCCGGAAGCCCATGTTCTGGAGGGCCGAGAGGAGGTCCTCCTTTTCCGGCGAGCCCTTGGCCGCCAGGAGCTTTTCCTTCTTTTCGAGCTTGTCCTGGAGCTCCATGGTCAGGCGCAGGGCCGTCTTCTTGCCGATTCCCGGCACGAGCGAGATGCGGGCGACGTCGCTCGTCCGGACGGCCTCGGCCAGGTCTTCCGGGGCGATGCCCGAGAGGATGTTCATGGCCAGCTTGGGGCCGATGCCGGTGATGCCGATGAGCTTGAGGAACATGTCCTTCTCGTCCTGGGAGACGAACCCGTAGAGGCACAGGCTGTCGTCGGACATATGGGTGTGGATGAAGAGCTCGACCGTGCCCCCGACCTCGCCCAGCCGGACATAGGACGACACGGGGATGGCGGCGGCGTAGCCGACGCCGCCCGTCTCGACGACGACGCGCCCGGGCGTCTTCTGGATGAGGGTTCCCCGGAGATAGGCGATCATGGCTCGTCCTCGCCTCCGATCTTGGCCTGGTACTGGCGGGCATTGAGGTGGCAGATGGCCGCGGCCAGGGCGTCCGAGGCGTCGAGCGGGATGGCGTCGTCGTCGATCCCGAGAAGCGAGCGGACCATCGTCAGGACCTGCTCCTTGTCGGCCTGGCCGTAGCCCGTGACCGCCTTCTTGATCTCGAGCGGGGAGTACTCGGCGAGCCCGCAGCCCGTTGCGGCCACGGCCACCAGCACCGCGCCGCGGACCTGGCCGAGGATCAGGGCCGTCTTCTGGTTTTGGGCGTAAAAGACGTTCTCGATGGACACGTCGCCCGGCCCGTAGGTCCGGATGAGGCTCTCAAGCTCGGACTTGATCTCGGCCAGCTTCAGATGAAGCGGAAGCCTAGCCGCGGGCTTGATGATGCCGTAGGCGACGGGGGTGAGGGCGCCGTTCGCCTCCTCGACGATCCCGAACCCCGTGGACTTGAGGCTGGGATCGATCCCGAGGACCCGCATGGCTTGCGCCCGGGCGTCACCCGGCCTGCGAGAAGCTGGCGATCTCCTCTTCGGAGATGTCGAAGTTGGAGGAGACGGACTGGACGTCGTCGTGGTCCTCGAGCTCCTCGACCAGCCGCAGCACCTGCTGGGCTTCCTTGCCCTCGACCTTGACGTAGTTCTGGGGCAGGAACCCGACCTCGGAGGCGGCGACCTCGATCTCGGCCTTCTTGACGGCCTCTAGGACGGCGTCGTACTTTTCGGGCGAGGTGATGACCTCGAAGAGGGAACCCTCGTCCTTGAGGTCGTCGGCCCCGGCCGACAGGGCGACGTCCATCAGGATGTCCTCGGACGCCTTGGCCTTCTCGACGTCGATGTAGCCCATGCGCTTGAACATCCAGGCGACCGAGCCTTTCTCGCTCAGCGTGCCGGCGTTCTTCTGGAAGATATGGCGGATCTCGGAAACCGTGCGGTTCTTGTTGTCGGTGACGGCCTGGAGGAAGATGGCCACGCCGCCGGGGCCGTAGCCTTCGTAGGCGACTTCTTCGTAGGCCGCGCCTTCGAGCTGGCCCGTGCCCTTCATGATGGCCCGCTTGACGTTGTCGGCCGGCATGTTGGCGCTCTTGGCGTCGGCGATGGCCTTGCGCAGGGCGGCGTTCTTGTCGGGATCGCCGCCGCCGGCCCGGGCGGCCATGCTGATCTCGCGGATCAGGCGGGTGAAGATCTTGCCGCGCTTGGCATCGGTCGCGGCCTTCTTATGTTTGATAGACGCCCACTTGGAATGTCCGGACATGGCTATCTCCTTGTCTTTCCGAGCCCCAAAAGAATAGCACAAAGAGTATCTTCGCGCAACCCCGGCGGAAAGACTACAATAATACTAGGGAATATGGTAGGATGGTGACAGCGCTATAATTCGGGACGCAGGAAGAAGGTTCCCATCCGGCCGCCGGCGGCCGACGATCCGGTCCCGGGGAGGAGTGCGGCTTATGAACGACAGGGGAGGTTCCGGGGCGGGGAAGAGAGCGGCCGCGGGGTCCGAGACCCGCTTCGACTTCTCCGTGACGGGCATGGACTGCGCCAGCTGCGCCGCCAACGTCGAGCGGGCGCTCAGGAAGGTGCCGGGGGTCCGCGAGGCGGCCGTAAATCTCGCTGCCGGGCGGGCGACCGTGCTCTATGACCCGGGGAAAGCGGGCCCGCGGGACCTGGCCAAGGCCGTCCGGGACGCCGGCTACGGCGTCGCCGCGTCGGAGGAAGCCGCCAGGGAGACCGCCGACCAGGATTACCGCTCTCTGCGGACGTCGGTCATCTGGGGCGGCCTGCTGGCCCTGGTCATCATCCTGGGAAGCATGCCCCATTGGTTCCCCTGGCTGCCGGCTTTCCTCCGGAATTTCTATGTCCTCTGGGCGCTGGCGACGCCGGTCCAGTTCGTCCTGGGCCTGCGCTTCTACAAGTCCGCCTGGAGCGCCCTCAGGCGCGGCACGGCGAACATGAACACCCTGGTGGCCGTCGGCACGTCGGCGGCCTATCTTTTCAGCGTCGCGGCCACCGTCCTGCCGGGGTTCTTCCGCGGAGCCGGGGTCGAGCCGCAGGTCTATTTCGATACCTCGGCCGTCATCATCGTCCTCGTCCTATTCGGGCGCGCGCTCGAGGCCCGGGCCAAGGGCAAGACCTCGGGCGCCATCCGGCGGCTCATGGGCCTGCGGCCGCGGACGGCGCACGTCCTGGGACCGGAAGGCGAGCGCGAAACGGCCATCGAGGAGGTCCGCGCCGGCGACGTCCTCGTCGTCCGGCCGGGCGAGAGGATCCCGGTCGACGGCGTCATCCTCGAAGGGCGGACGTCGGTCGACGAGTCCATGATCACCGGCGAGAGCCTGCCCGTCGACAAGGGGCCGGGCCAGGAGATCATCGGGGCGACGATGAACAAGTGGGGAAGCTTCCGCTTCCGGGCCGTCCGCGTCGGCGAGGACACGGCCCTGGCCCGGATCATCCGCCTGGTCGAGGAGGCGCAGGGCACCAAGGCCCCCATCCAGCGCCTGGCCGACGTCATCTCGGCCTGGTTCGTGCCTGTCGTCATAGGCATCGCCGTCCTGACCTTCGCCGCCTGGGCCCTCGCCGGCCCGCCGCCGCGCCTGGTCTTCGCCCTGCTCAACTTCGTGGCCGTGCTGATCATCGCCTGCCCCTGCGCCATGGGCCTGGCCACGCCGACGGCCATCATGGTCGCGACCGGCCGGGGCGCCGAGCGCGGCATCCTCATCCGGAGCGGGGAGAGCCTGGAGACCGTGCACAAGGTCGACACGTTCGTCTTCGACAAGACGGGGACGCTGACCAACGGCCGGCCGGAAACGACCGACATCGTGCCGGCGGCGGGGGTCGAGCCCCGGACCCTTCTGGCGCTGGCCGCTTCGGTCGAGAACGGCTCCGAGCATCCGCTCGGGCAGGCCGTCGTCCGCCGGGCCCGGGCCGATGGCGTTCCCGTCGACGCGGCGCAGGACTTCCGGGCCCTCGAAGGCATGGGGGTCGAAGGCGCGGCGAACGGCCGCCGCGTCCTGGTCGGCAGCCGGAAGCTCGTGGCGGAGGCCGGGATCGACCTCGCGGCGCTGGCCGGCCCGGCCGAGAAGCTGGCCGGGGCCGGCAAGACCGTGGCCTATGTCGCCGTGGACGGGCGACCCGCCGGCCTGCTGGGCCTGGCCGACACGCTCAAGCCGGGCGCCCGCGAGACCGTCGACGCCCTCCGGCGCTCGGGCCGGCGCGTGGTCATGCTGACGGGCGACAACGCCCTGACCGCCCGGGCCCTGGCCGCCGAGGCCGGCATCGACGAGGTCCGGGCCGAGGTCCTGCCGGGCGACAAGGCCGAAGTCGTCCGCGCTCTCCAGGCGGAGGGACGGCGCGTGGCCATGGTCGGCGATGGCATCAACGACGCCCCCGCCCTGGTGCAGGCCGACGTCGGGCTGGCCCTCGGAACGGGCACCGACGTGGCCATGGCCTCGGCCGATATCACCCTGATGTCGGGGGACCTGGGAACGGTCGTCTCGGCCGTCGAGCTCAGCCGGCGGACCATCCGGACCATCCGGCAGAACCTGTTCTGGGCGTTCGCTTACAACGTGATCGGGATCCCGGTTGCCGCGGGCGCGCTCTATCCGTTCCTGAAGGTCCTGCTCAACCCCATGATCGCCTCGGCGGCCATGGCCCTGAGCTCGGTCTCGGTGGTGAGCAATTCCCTCCGGCTCCGGCGGGCGAAGATATAGATTCCCTCGCCGTCTCTAGAAGGAAGATCCTTAGAAGACGAAGCGGATGGCCAGGCCGGCCCGGAAGAAGGACGGGTTGACGCGCAGGCTGCCCAGGCCGATCGCCGCCTCGATCTCGTCGAGTGGCACGGTGATGACGTCGTCCGGGACGATGTGCAGCGGCAGGTCCTTCCTGGCGGAGCCGTAGTAGCGCAGGTCGAAAGCCAGGATGACGTGGCGGAAGGCCTCGTAGGCCGCCTCGACGCCGGCGTTCACGCCGTATTTCGTCTCCGGGCCGAAGTCCGCGACCATGTGGAAGGTGTCGGCGGACAGCTCATACTGGTCCCCGACGAGCGCGAGACTGCCGTAGGTGTAGTCGATGTAGCCGGCCTTGCCCTCGAAGTGGAAAACGCTCGGCCCGGCCGAGAGGCTGAGCGACAGGGTGTCGGTGAGCCGGAAGCGGGCCAGGGCGTTGAGGCTGAAGGTCGTCACGGTCAGGTTCCCGTTCGGGGAAGGCCCGTCGACGGTGAACGTATAGCTCTCGGGCTCGAAGGCCTGAAACTGCATGTTGACGTCATAGGCCGGGTTCGAGCCGCCGAAGTGGGGGCGGTGGTAGTCGGCCAGAAGCTGGATGCCGACGTTCTCGGTGAAGAGCACGTTGAAGTAGCCGTTCATGCCGTAGGTCGTCTTGGGCTTGAAGCGGAGGGTCTGGGCGGCCGAGCTGTCGATGTACCGGTCCGCCGGCGTGAACGGGGGCTTGTAGCTGTTGGCGTAGGACGAGTTCATAGTCGGGCCGACTAGGGTCCAGCCGAAGCCGAGCTCGAACCGGATGTCGCCCGCGGCCAGGGGGCCGGCGGCCCCGAGAAGGAGGGAGAAGGCAAGAAACAACGTTAGCTTTCGGGTCATGGTCTTGGCGCCTCCTAGCGGGGCCCAGCGTAGCACGGCCGGCCGGCAAAAGTCAACCCCCCGCCGGCGTCCAACTCCTTTAAGATCAATCCGTTTCGGATCGGCCGGGCTAGCCGAAGAAGACCTTGGCCATGTCGTAGAGATCGGCGTCGACCGTCTTGGGCTCGGCCAGGGCCTCCTCGAGAGGCACCGAGACGATGCGGTTGCCCCTCAGGCCGACCATGAAGCCGAACTTCTCCTGCTTGACCAGGTCGATCGCGGCGATGCCGTAGCGGGTGGCCAGGATGCGATCGAAGGCCGTCGGCGAGCCGCCCCGCTGGATATGGCCGAGGACCGTGACCCTGGTGTCGATGGCCGTCCGCATCTCGATCTCGCGGGCGATCATGTTGCCGATGCCGCCCAGGCGGACATGCCCGAAGGCGTCCTTTTCGGCCGTCTGGGTGATCAGGCTGGCGTCCTGGGGCTTGGCCCCTTCGGCGACGACGACGATGCTGAACAGCTTGCCGCGCTCCCGGCGCTTCAGGATCTGGGCGCAGATCTCGTCCAGGTCGAAGGGGAATTCCGGGATGAGGATGATGTCGGCCCCGCCGGCCAGCCCGCCCTCGACGGCGATCCAGCCGGCATGGCGGCCCATGACCTCGACGACCATGACCCGGTGATGGGCCTCGGCCGTGGTGTGGAGGCGGTCGAGCGCCTCGGTGACGACGGTGATGGCGGTGTCGAAGCCGAAGGTATAGTCGGTCCCGGAGAGGTCGTTGTCGATCGTCTTGGGCACGCCGACGACGCGCAGGCCCTTGTCGCTGAGCTTCTTGGCCACGCCGAGCGTGTCTTCGCCGCCGATGGCGATCACGGCGTCGACCTCGAACTTCTCGACCTGGGAGAAGATCTTGCCGATGCCGTCATCGACCCGGAAGGGGTTGGTGCGGGAAGTGCCGAGGATGGTGCCGCCCCGGGGCAGGATGCCGGAAATGGAATTGAGATCGAGCGGATAGATCTTGCCCTCGATGAGGCCGAGCCAGCCGTTCTTGATGCCCAGGATGTCGAAGCCGTAGACGACGATGCCCTTGCGCGTCACGGCCCGGATGACCGCGTTGAGCCCCGGGCAATCGCCCCCGCCGGTCAGGATGCCAACTCTCATTTTCGCAAACCTCCGAACAATGCTCCCGCTTTTCCCCGAAATCGACGAAGATTATACGCGCGCGCCGCCGGCATTTCAAGCGCGCCCGTCCGGAGGGGACGCGCCGCGGGGCGCCATCGGCCGATCGGCGCCCGGCCGGGGCCGGGCCTCTGGACACGGCCCCCGGGAGGGAGTATCCTGGTTTCAAGTTTCAGAGAACAGCCGCCGTCGAATGATCGAGCTGCGAGGCGTTTCCAAGAGATTTTCGGTCTTCACCGTCGTCGACGACGTCAGCTTCGCCGTCCGTCCCGGCGAGGTCCTGGGCTACCTGGGGCCGAACGGCGCGGGCAAGACCACGACCATCCGGATGCTGGCCGGCCTGCTCGAGCCGACCCGGGGGGACATCCTCTTCGAGGGGCGCGACATCCGGAAGGATATCTTTTTCTACAAGAAGCGCCTCGGCTATGTCCCCGAACAGTCGGAGATCTACCCGCACCTCAGCGCCTGCGACTACCTGACCATGGTCGGGCGGCTGCGGCGCCTGCCGGAGAGGTCCCTCAGGGACAAGATCTCCGGCTTCATGGACATCTTCGGCCTGCGCCATGACATGGACAGCCCCCTGTCGACCTATTCTAAGGGCATGCGGCAGAAGGTCCTGATCGCGGCCGCCATGCTCCACGACCCCGACATCCTGCTCCTCGACGAGCCCTTGTCCGGCCTGGACGTGACGACCGGGCTCGTCATCCGCGACCTGATCAGAAAGCTGGCCGCGGAGAACAAGATCATCATCTATTCCTCCCACGTGCTCGAGGTCACCGAGCAGGTCTGCTCGCGGATCATCATCCTCCATCGGGGCCGGGTCGTGGCCAACGATTCCGTGGCCAACCTGCGGAGCCTGATGCACCTGCCCTCGCTCGCCGAGATCTTCAGCCAGCTCGTCGTCCATGAAGACACGGCGCTCGCGGCCGAACGGATCGTCCGGACCATGAAGGGAAGAGACTGACGGCCGTGGGGGAGGAACTGGCCCAGCTCCGCATCCTGACCCGCCACTTCTTCGAGCGCCTCTTCCGGAACGATATCGTCGACTTCGAGGACCAGATGAAGGCCCGCCTAGTCGCCGTCCTGTCGGTCCTGGCCGTCATCATGGGCTGGAGCTCCTATCTGCTGATCTTCTTCAGGTACGAGCTCTCTCCCGACGCCGGCCTGTCCTGGCAGGAGAAGAACCACGTCTTCATCCTGATGATGATCATCTTCGCCATCGTCACGCTCCTCGAATGGGAGACGCTCTTCCCCGACCGCCGGGACTTCGTCAACCTGACGCCCCTGCCGGTCCGGCTGCGGACGGTCTTCGCCGCCAAGCTGGTCTCGTTCGTCGCCTTCATCGGCCTTTTCTCTGCGGCCATGAACAGCTTCTCTTCGGTCGCGTTCGCGTTCTTTCTGGCCCAGTGGAGGTCGAACAGCGTGTTCTTCCTGCTCCGCCATGTCCTGGCCCATCTGGCCAGCGCGTTCGCGGCCTGCTTCTGCGTCTTCTTCGCCTGCGTGTTCATCAATTTCTTCCTCATGGCCGTCCTGCCGCCGGGGCTCTACCGCCGGGTCTCGATCCTGGTCCGCTTCGCCCTGGTCGGCTTTTTCGTCTTCCTGCTCCTTTCGTTCCTGGTCGAGCCCGGGAGCTTGAGCGGCGCGATCCGGTCGCTGGCCAAGCTCAAGGACCACGGGTCGCCGCTTGTCTTCCGCATCCCGTCCATGTGGTTCGTCGGGCTCTACGAGGTCCTCCTGGGCACGAAGGACGCCGCGTTCATCGCCCTGGCCCGGATAGCCGGCCTTGCCTTCGGGCTTTCGCTCGGCGCCTTCGGCCTGGCCTGCGGCCTGAGCTATCTCCGGCATTTCCGGAAGACCCTGGAATCGGCGAAAAAGAAGCCCCGGTCGCGCCGCCTGCGCGAGGCCGCCGCGGGGCTTCTCCAGCAGGCCGTGTTCTGGAACCCCGAGGAACGGGCCGTTGGAGCGTTCTTTTCCAAGACCCTCCGGTCTAGCGCGAAACACCGGGCGGTGCTCGTCAACGGCCTGGCCGTCGCCGCGGCGCTGGTGACGCTGTCGATCGTCGCCAACAGGGGGAACCTCCAGGCCTTGACCCCCGGCCGCTCGTCCTTCCTGGCCCAATCGCTCCTGGTCGTCTTCGTCCTGCTCGCCGGTCTCCGCGTCGTGGTCGACGTGCCCGCCGCGCTCGAGGGCAACTGGGTCTTCCGGGTGACCGAAACGCCTGAACGAGGGCGCTACGTCTCGGGCCTCAAGAAAGCCGTGTTGCTCCAGTGGTTCCTGCCCCTGGCGGCCCTCATTTTCCTGGCCCATCTCTGGCTTTGGCGGGATGCCCGGGCGGCGTCGCTTCACGCGGTCTTCTGCCTGGCCCTTTCGGCTCTCGGCATCGAGGCCTTCTTTTATCATTTCCGGAAGGTGCCGTTCGCCAGCACGCACGTCCCGGGCAAGCTGCGGATTCAGACCCGGGGCATCCCTTATCTTGCCGGCCTGCTGGCGCTCCTGGCGGCGCTTTCCGCCCTCGAAAAGGCGCTCCTGGCGCATCCCGGCGCCTTCCTGGCCTTCCTCCCGGCGGCGGCCGGCCTCTGGGCCGTTCTGAGGATCGACAACGCGCGCTTCCTCAAGGGCAGCGGGCTCGTCTACGAGGAAGAGCCGGAACCGGCCATGATCGGCTTCCCGGAGGACGCCTGACCATGGGAACCTTGCGCGTCGCCGGCCGGCTTTTGATCATCGCCCTGTCCCTGGCCTTGTCCCTGATCGGCTGCCGCAGCGGGAATGTCGAAGGATGGAGCAGCAAGGCCCGGACGATGATCCTGACGAGCGGCCCTACGGAGATCGTCATTTCATCGTCCAGGGTCCCCGGCTATTGGGCCCGGCAGGCGGCCAGCGATCAGGATATCTTTCTTTACACCCGGGCCAGGTCTTTTGAAAAAGGGAACCGGGTCAAGGTCGAGGGCCCCTTCGGCGGCGCCGCGGCCGCCGTCTTCAATGAAGACGCCGGGACCTACAGGCATTCCCGGGAAGTTCCGCTCTCGGTCCTTGTCGTCTGGAAGATGGAGAGGTGCGATGACGCGCCGCGTCCCTGAGATCCTTCTGACGGCGCTTCTGGCCGGGCTGGCCTTCCTTGCCGCCGGCTGCGACCCCGAAGGGCGTTCCTGGATCGAGCCCGAAGATCTCGAGGTCAAGGTCCTTTCCGGCGCCATGTTCGTCAGGACCAGCCGGGGCGACTATGTCGACGGCTTTCTGGCCGAATACACGAAGGACTTCGAGACCAGGCGGATGTTCATGGCCATGGAGATCACGCGCTACGTCAAGGGCGAACGGCTCGCCGTCACGGGGCGATTCGCCGGCGGAAGCGTCCGGTTGGCCCCCGGGGAGCGGGCCCGGGAGACGGTCCCGGTGTTCGAGGTCGAGAGGGCGGCCCCGCGCGTTTCCAAGGCGCCGGACCTCCCGCCCCGGAGATGAGCCGGCCCGACGGCCCTCGTCCCGCCTTGACCGCCCCGGCCCTTTTGTTTATGGTAGGGGAGACATCCATCGCGATCAACGAGGAGGGCGCATGGCGGCGACGATCATCAGCGGCAAGGACGTTTCGGCCCGGATCCGGGAAGAGCTCAAGGGCCGCGCGGCCCGTCTCAGGGAAAAGGGGCGCCTGCCCGGCCTGGCCGTCGTCCTAGTCGGCGAGGACCCGGCCTCGGTGTCCTACGTCACGGCCAAGGGCAAGGCGGCCGAGGAGATCGGCATCTTCGAGACGACCATCCGCATGCCGGCCGATTCCTCGGAAGAGTCCATCCTCCGCCAGGTCGACGAGCTCAACCGCGACCAGCGCTACGACGGCTTCCTCGTCCAGCTGCCCCTGCCGAAGCACGTCGACGCCGGGAAGGTCATCAACCTCATCTCGCCGGAGAAGGACGTCGACGGCTTCCACCCGGTCAACGTCGGCAAGATGCTGCGGGGCGAGCCCTGCCCGCTGCCGTGCACCCCCTACGGCGTCGTCCAGCTCCTGGTCCGCGGCGGCTACGGCCCGGACGGCAAGCACGTCGTCATCTGCGGCCGGAGCAACATCGTCGGCAAGCCGCTGGCGGCCATGCTCATCCAGAAGCGGAAGGGGGCCAACGCCACGGTGACCGTGTGCCACACCGCGACGCCCGACATCCGCCGCTTCACGCTCCAGGCCGACATCCTCGTCGCCGCCATGGGCGTGCCGCGGGCCATCCGGGCCGACATGGTCCCCGACGGCTGCGTCGTCATCGACGTCGGGGTCAACCGCGTCCCGGACCCGGCGGCGGCCAAGGGCTTCCGCCTCGTCGGCGACTGCGATTTCGAGCCGATCAAGGAGAAGGCCGCGGCCATCACGCCGGTGCCGGGCGGCGTCGGGCCCATGACGGTGACGATGCTGATGATGAACACCATCGAGGCCGCCGAGCGCAAGGCCGGGCTGGCCTGAGGCGCCGGGGGAGAGGCCATGAAGATCGGCAAGATCGACCAGACCGATTTCCGCGCGCTGGTGATGGGCAAGTTCGGCCGGCGCGACCCGACCGTCCTCGTCCCGCCCCGGGCCGGCGTCGACGCCGGCGTCGTCGATCTCGGCGGCGGCCGGGTGCTGGTCGTCGCCGAGGACCCGATCTTCACCATGCCCCGGCTGCCGCTGGAGATGTTCGGCCGGTTCACGGTCCACATCGGGGCGAGCGACGTCGCGGTCATGGGCGTCCGGCCGCGCTACATGACCTACTCGCTGCTGCTGCCGCCCGAGACGGTCCGGGAGGACATCCGGCGGATCATCGATTCCATCCACGGCGCGGCCCGCGGCCTCGGCCTGGCCATCGTCGGCGGCCACACCGGCTATTATCCGGGATTCACGGCGCCGACGATCGGCGGCATCACCGTGTTCGCCCTGGGCCGGAAAAAGGACGTCGTCACCCCGGCCGGGGCCCGGCCCGGCGACGAGGTCATCCTGACCAAAGGGCCGGCCATCGAGACGGCCGCCCTGCTGGCGTCCCTGAGGGAGGAGGAGCTCCTGGCCGCGAACCCGGCGGCCCTCGTCGACAAGGCCAAGTCGCTGGCCGGCTCCATCACCGTGGTCGAGGACGCCCTGACGGCCGCGGCCGCCGGCGGCGTCACGGCCATGCATGACGCGACGGAGGGCGGGGTCCTGGGCGGGCTCTTCGAGATCGCGGCCGCGAGCGGCGTCGGCATGGAGATCGACGAGTCCCGCTTCGTCTATCCCGACGAGGTCCGGATGGTCTGCGAGACGTTCGGCATCGACCCGGTCCGGTCGATCGCCGAGGGCAGCCTGCTCATCACCGTCCGGCCGGGCAGGGGCGCGGGCGTCGTCGCCCGGCTCAAGAAGAAGCGCATCGCCGCTTCGGTCATCGGGGAGGTCGTTCGCGATCGCCGCCGGCGGACCATCCGCCGGGCCGACGGCCGGACCGAGGCGCTGGCCGTCCCGGAGCAGGACCCGTTCTGGCCGGCTTTCTTCGCGGGCCTGGACAAGGCCTAGCGGGCCCTGGCCTTGGGCTTCCGGTCCTTCTTGTCCTTCTTCTCGGCCATGGCCAGGGCGTCCTTGAGGGTGATGCCGTCGAAATAGTCCTTGAGGATCGCCGTCGCGCGCTTCCAGATCTCGAAGGTCGGGCAGGTGTCCGTGTATTCGCAGAAGGCCTCGTCCTCGATGCACTCGACCAGGCAGCAGTTGCCCTCGAGGGCCCGGAGGATCTCGCTGAGCCTGATGTCCTCGGGCTTGCGGGCCAGCGTGTAGCCGCCGCCCGCGCCGCGGATGCTCTTGACCAGGCGGTTGATCTTGAGGGGGATGATGATCTGCTCGAGGTAGCGGATGGAGATGCGCTCGTCCTCGGCGATGTTCTTGAGGATGACGGCCTCGTTGCCGGCCCCGTAGTGGCGGGCGAGGTTGAGCATCAGGCGCGTGCCGTAGCGCCCCTTGGTGGAAAGTCTGATCATGGCCGGCTCCTTGGCCATCCATTTTACAGGGCTTGCCTTCGAATATCAACATGGCTTGATAGGAATAATCAAGTTAATCGGAGCCCCGGGCGCGGCCGGGCGCGGCCGCTTGACACCCCCGGCGGTCTCTGAGTATCCTAGCCGGGAAATCCCTTCGATAAAGGAATGTACAAATGTCCCGTCAGATACTGCTCGGTGACGAAGCCGTGGCCTTGGGGGCAGTCCACGCCGGCCTATCGGCCGCCTATTCCTATCCCGGGACCCCCGCCTCAGAGATCATGGAATATCTCGTGCGCCTGTCCGCCGAATCGAGGGCCTTCGCGGCCGTCTGGTCGGTCAACGAGAAGGTCGCCTACGAGGAGGCCCTCGGCGCTTCGTTCGCCGGCAAGCGGGCCATGGTCTCGTTCAAGCACGTCGGCCTCAACGTGGCGGCCGATCCGTTCATGAACTCGGCCATCACCGGCGCCAACGGCGGCTTGCTCGCCGTCAGCGCCGACGATCCCGGCATGCACAGCTCCCAGAACGAGCAGGACAGCCGCTTCTACGTCCAATTCGCCCAGATCCCCGGCTTCGAGCCCTCGGACCACCAGGAAGCCTACGACATGGCCCGCGAGGCCTTCGATCTGTCCGAGAAGTTCGGCCTGCCCGTCCTCATGCGCCTGGTCACGCGGCTGTCGCACAGCCGTTCGGCCGTGGAGACGCGCGAGGCCCGGCCGCAGAACGAGCTGAAGAAGGGGACGGGGAAGGACTGGATCCTGCTCCCGGGGAACGCCCGGGGACGCTTCAGCCAGCTGCTCGACCGCCAGGCCGAGATGGTCCGCTGCTCCGAGGAGTCGCGGTTCAACCGGCTCGAGCTCAACGCCGGGGACCGCTCCTTCGGCGTCATCGCCTCGGGCATCGCCTACAACTATTTCCGCGAGGCCGTGGCCGGGGACGCCGCCCCGCCCTCCTTCCTCAAGATCTCGACCTACCCGCTGCCGGAGAGCCTTGTCCGCCGGCTCGTCGCCCACGTGGACAAGGTCCTGGTCCTCGAGGACGGCTATCCCTTCATAGAGCGGCAGGTCAGGGGCCTGTTCGGGGTGCCGGGCAAGACGGTCCTGGGCCGGGCGAGCGGCGACGTGCCGGCGTCGGGCGAGCTGACGCCGGACATCGTCCGCCGGGCCCTCGGTCTCGGCCCGCTGCCGGCGCTCCCGGTGAGCGGGCTGCCGCTGGCCAACCGGCCGCCCCAGCTCTGCGCCGGCTGCCCCCACGCCGACACGTTCAAGGCGCTGAACAAGGCCCTCGAGGGCCGCGCCGGGGCGAGCGTTTTCGGCGACATCGGCTGCTACACGCTGGGGGCCCTGCCGCCCTTCAACGCCATCAACAGCTGCGTCTGCATGGGCGCGAGCATCAGCATGGCCCGGGGCGCCTCCGACGCCGGCCTCCATCCGGCCGTCTCGGTCATCGGCGACTCGACCTTCGCCCACTCGGGCATCACGCCCCTGCTGGGCGCGGCCCGGGCGGACGCCGACATGACCGTCATCATCCTCGACAACGCCACGACGGCCATGACCGGCGGCCAGCCCACCTACGGCTCGGGCCAGCCCCTGCTCCGCCTGATCGAGGGGCTCGGCGTCCCGAAGGAGCACATCCGGACGATAGAGCCGCTGCCGAAGAACCACGAGACGAACGTCCGGATCATCCGGGACGAGATCGAGCACCGCGGCCTGTCCGTCATCGTCGCCGTCCGCGAGTGCATCCAGGAACAGCGGAAGAAGAGGAGCTAGGTCATGAAACAGGACATCATCCTCGCGGGCGTCGGCGGGCAGGGCATCCTGTCGATCGCCTACGTCATCGACAACGCCGCCCTGGCCGACGGCCTGACCTTCAAGCAGGCCGAGGTCCACGGCATGGCCCAGCGCGGCGGCGCCGTCCAGTCGCACCTGCGCCTGGCGGACGGGACGATCTGGAGCGACCTCATCCCCAAGGGCCAGGCCGACCTGATCCTCAGCGTCGAGCCGCTCGAGGCCCTGCGCTACATGGACTACCTCAGGCCGGACGGCACGGTGGTCACCAGTTCGACCCCCTTCAAGAACATCCCCGACTACCCCGATGTCGCCCAGGTTTTGGAGGCCGTCCGCAAGGCCCCCCGGAGCGTCGTCGTCGACGCGGAGAAGCTGGCCAAGGAAGCCGGGACGGTCAAGGCCCAGAACATCGTTCTCCTGGGCGCGGCCGCGCCGGTCCTGATCCTCAAGGAAGCGAGCCTGCGGGCCACGATCGACCAACTCTTCCGGGGCAGGGGGTTGCCCATCCTCGAGGCCAACCTCAAGGCCTTCGATCTCGGCAGGAAAGCCGCCCTCGGCCAATGAGCGCGGCCTGGACCAGGACCATCCGCGTCCTCGAACGCGCGGAGAAGGACGGCCGGAATTTCCTGCTGGAGCCCGAGGTCTACGAGATCCTGAAGGATGCGGGCATCGCCACGCCCCGCCACGTCTTCGTCGCGCCCGGCCAGGCGCCGGCGCGGGAAGCGCTGCGGGCCCTGGGCACGCCCGAGGTGGTTATCAAGGTCGTCTCGCCGCTCGTCATCCACAAGTCCGACGTCGGCGGCGTGGCCATCGTCCGGGCGACGCCGGCCGCCGTCAAGGAAGGCTGCGCGGCCATGCTCCGGACCGTCGTCGCCCGCAGCCGGGCCGCGGACCGGAAGGCCGTCCGGGCCTCCATCCGCGGCTTCCTGGTCGTCGAGAAGGTCGCCTTCGACGATGTCGGGTTCGGCTCGGAGATCCTCTTCGGCCTGCGCAACTCCCAGGATTTCGGGGCCGTGCTGACCGTCGGCTCGGGCGGCCTCGACGTCGAGTACATGAACGCCCGGCTCAAGGAAGGCCGCGCGGTCGCCATCGCCTCGGCCCATCTGCTGGACGAGGCCGGGGCCTGGCCGCTCCTCGAGCCGCTGGCCTTCGCCGGCAAGCTGGCGGCCGAGTTCCGGGGCCGGAAGCCGCTCGTCGCGCCCAAGGTCCTGGTCGAGGCCCTGCTTCGCTTCCGCGGCCTGGCCGCCGCTTTTTCGGCCTTCTCCGGGTCGACGCCGTTCGTGCTGGAGGAGGCCGAGGTCAACCCATTCGTCGTCCGCCGGGGCCGGCTCGTGCCGCTCGACGGCGTCTGCCGCTTCTCCCGGAACAAGGCCAGGCCCTCGGCCCGGCCGGTCGAGGCCGTGGGCCGACTGCTCCGGCCGGAGACGATCGGCATCATCGGCGTCTCGGAGAAGATGAACATCGGCCACGTCATCCTCAACAACGTCCTCAAGGGCGGCTTCCCGGCCGGAAAGGTGACCGTGGTAAAACCGGGGCTGGACGCGATCGAGGGCTGCCGCTGCGTTCCCTCCATCGAGGCCATGCCGGAGACGGTCGACCTGTTCGTCCTGACCCTGGGCGCCGACCAGTGTTACGACGTGATGAGGGACCTGGTCGATCACGGCAAGGCCCGCTCGGTCATCCTCATCGCCGGAGGCATGGGCGAAAAGGAGGGCGGGGCCTCGATCGAGGACCGCATCCGCGGTCTCCTGGCCGAGGGCCGCGCCGGCGGCCGGGTCACGCCGGTCGTCAACGGCGGCAACTGCCTGGGCGTCGTCTCCAAGCCCGGGCTGTACGACACCCTGTTCATCCCCGATTACAAGCTGCCCCGCCCGAAGAGCGCCGGCTCGGCCTCGGCCATGATCAGCCAGAGCGGGGCCTTCATGATCTGCCGCATGAGCAAGCTGCCGTCCATCGAGCCCCTCTACTCGGTCTCCCTGGGCAACCAGCTCGACCTGACGGCCTCCGACTATCTTAACTATCTCAAGGACGATCCGGCGGTCCGGACCTTCAGCGTCTACATGGAGGGCTTCAAGCCCGGCGACGGACTGGCCTTCGCCCGGGCCGTCCGCGATATCACCGCGTCCGGCCGGACGGTCCTGGTCTACAAGGCGGGGCGGAGCCCCGAGGGGCGGTCGGCGACCTCGAGCCACACCGCTTCCGTGGCCGGGGATTACGGCGTCTTCAAGGCGCTCTGCGAGCAGGCCGGGGCCATCGTGGCCGGGAGCCTGTTCGAGTTCGAGAGCTTCATGAAGGGCCTGGCCTGGCTCGAGGGACGGCCGGTCCGGGGCCGGCGGGTCGGCCTGGCCAGCAACGCCGGGTTCGAATGCGTCATGATGGCCGACAACCTCAAGGACGGCGCGGGCCTCGATTTGGCCGCCTTCGCCCCGGAGACGAAGGCGCGCATCCTGGAGAGCCTGCGCCCGCTCGGCATCGACAAGCTCCTCGACATCCACAATCCGCTCGACGTCACCCCGGTCGCGGACGAGGCCGCGTTCATGAACAGCGTGCAGGCCGTCGTCGAGGACCCCGGCGTCGATTGCGCGGTCATCTCCAACGTGCCGCTGACCAAGGCCCTGCAGACCCTGCCGGCCGGGGAGGGGCACGGCGAGGACATGGCCCGGCCGGGGGGATTCGCGGCCCGGACGATCGAGCTCTTCCGGGCCACGGACAAGCCCGTGGTCGTCAACATCGACGCGGGACCGCTCTACGATCCGCTGGCCGCCCGTCTCGAGAAGGCCGGGATCCCGGTCTTCCGGCGGGCCGACGAAGCGCTGCGCTTCCTCAGGACGTATATCGACCGCATGTCCCCGAAAAAATAGGCCCGGAAACCGCCCGGCTCCGGGAGGGACGCCTCCCCGCGGGGACGGTCCCCGGGAGCGATCAGCGCAGCCGGGTCTGGAACCGGTGGGGGAAATTGTACGGGTTCGTCGTCGTGATCGGGCCCGTGTGGCAGACGTTGCACGCGGTCGGCTGCGTGCCGCCATGGGCGCTCACGACGCCGTTCAGTCCGCCGCCCTTGGAACTGTCGTGGCAGACCCTGCAGCTGCCGATCGCCAGGGCCTTGTTCTGGTACTGGAGGGCCTGGTAGTTGTCCGGGTCCTTGGTCGACGGCACCTGGGCGTGGGCCGGGCCGTGGCAAGCCGGGCAGGACAGGCCGCCGTGGCCGACGCCGTCGCGATAGAGCGCCGTCCCCGTATCGACCTCGGCCACGAAGGTGTGGCAATCGACGCACTTCGGTTCGGTCGCCCAGGGCACCCGGCCGCCGGCGATCGTGCCGGCCAGCCCGGTCAGCGAGCCGTGGCAGTTCGTGCACTCGCCGTCGCTGGCCGTATGGGCCTTGCTCCGGTTGCCCAGGGTCGTCGACCCGGGATGGCAGTCGTAGCAGGCGATCGTCTGGTTGTAATGGACGATGTGGATGGCGTAGGACAGCGTCTCCGAGGCCGCCGTCGAGCCCGTCCGGCCCAGGGCCAGGCTGTCATGGCAGGAGGCGCAGAGCACGGGGGCGGCGTCATCGACGAAGGTCGTCTCCTCGTTGTCGTCGTGCTCCTGGAGGACCGACCCGATCTCGGTGTCGTCGACCGTCTGGCCGTGGCACTTGGCGCAGTTCATCTCGTCGGAGGTCTCGACGGTGGCCCGCGTCCGGGCCAGCTCGGCGCCCGTGGACGAGTTCTTCACGACGACCTCGGCGACCTGGTAAGCGTCCCACGTCAGCGAGTCGTTGAGGGGCACGACCGGGATGCCGTCGGCCTGGAAATGCGCGTCCTTGACCAGCATCGTGCCGGTCAGGCCGTTATGGACGTCCGGATCGACGAAGTTGAGCCCGGTGTTCGGAGACAGCTCGGCGCCGAAGAGGACGACCGAGTTGTCCCAGAACTTGGAGAAGTCCCGGACGGTGTCGGTCGTCGACTTGCCGTAGGAGTAGGAGTTGCCGACGATGCTGTACTCCACCGTGACGCCGGTCGTCACGATCTGGGGCGGGTCGCCCCGCTTGATGACCTGGGCGCGGAGGGTGTTGTAGGGCACGGAGAGGACCCCGGCATCGTAGGTCGAATTGAGGAAATGCATGCCCTCAGTGCTCCAGGCCAGGACGATATAGTCCATCGAGGCGGCCGGGATCTCGACCGCCGTGGTCGTTTTCTTGGCTGAGCAGCAGCCCAGAACGGCGGACAGAGCCAGGATGAACAGGGCGGGGACGATCCGTCGGCGTTCAGGCATGCATCTCTCCTTTCGGGATATTATTCACGGAATCCTGCCAATTTGCAAACGCCGGATGCGGCCGGTCCGTTTCCTTGTCACCCCGAAGACGGCATGATACAATCGGCGCGGATGAAGAAGGCCGCCGTTCTCGCCGCCGTCCTGGCCTGTTTCGTAGGAGGGCCCTCCCTGATGAGCCGACCGCAAAAACCGGATCCCGGACCCCTGGCCTCGTTCATCCCGCGGACGGCCGGGCCCTGGCTGTCGGAGGCCGACCAGGTCTTCGACGCGGCTTCGATATTCAGCTACATCGACGGCGCCGGCGAAGTCTACCGGTCCTACAACATGAAGCTCCTGGTGGCCCGCCGCTTCCACAAGGACGGCAAGCCGGACCTCGTCGTGGACGCCTTCGACATGGGTTCGCCGGCGGACGCTTTCGGCGTCTTCACCCACGACCTCGACGGCGAGGACGCCGGCATCGGGCAGGGGTCGAACTACAAGGCCGGCCTGCTGTCGTTCTGGAAGGACCGCTACTTCCTCTCGGTCTACGCGGAGGAGGAAACTCCGGAGACGAAGGCCCTCGTCCTCGGCCTGGGCCGGGCCGTCGCCGCGGCCATCCCGGGCGAGGGGAAAAAGCCGGAGCTCCTGGACCTCCTGCCGCCGGCCGGGCTGGAGGCCGGGAAGGTCCGGTATTTCCGGAGCTTTTCCATCCTGAACTATCATCATTTCGTGGCCGACGCCGATATCCTGAGGCTCGATCAGGCGGAGGACGCGGTCCTGGCGCCCTACGAGGGCGGCGGCGGACAGAGCGACCTCTTGATAGTCCGTTATGGCCAGGAAGCGAAGGCCGGGCTCGCGGCAGGCTCCTTCCGCGAGGCTTGTCTCCCGAACTCGAAGGGGAAGGCGCAGCGGATGAAGAACGGCCGCTGGACCGCCTGCCGGGCCCTGGCCCGGTACGTCGCGGTCGTTTTCGACGCGGCCTCGGCCAAAGAGGCGGAGACCAGGCTGGACGCCGTCAGCCGCCTGGCGACCGGGCCGCGCCCCGGCTGGAAATAGGGACGCCCGGCGGAAGCGAAGGAGGGGACCAGTTGAAGAAAAGAACGATCACCCGACGCGATTTTCTCAAGGCGGCCGCCGCGGCGCCCCTGGCCGGGGCGGCGATCCCGGTCCTGCGCGGCGCGGCTTCCGCGGCCGCCGGGCCCGCGGCGACGTCGCCGGACGGAAAGGTCCGGGTCGTTCTCGTCCGCGACCCCAGCCCCCTCGGCCCGGGCGGCGCGCCGCCGGCCGAGGTCGTCCAGCGCATGCTTGACGACGGCGTTCGGGCCCTCCTCGGCGAAGCCGATGTCGTCAAGGCCTGGAAGACCCTGGTCAAGCCCGAAGACACGGTCGGCATCAAGACCAACCGCTGGCGCTACATCCCGACGACGGCCGAGGTCGAGCAGGCCCTCAAGCGGCGCGTCCTGGACGCCGGCGTCGCCGAGGACCGCGTCGGGATCGACGACCAGGGCGTCCTGCGGAATCCCGTTTTTCGGAACGCCACGGCTCTCGTCAACGCCCGGCCCATGCGCAGCCATCACTGGGCCGGCGTCGGCAGCCTGATCAAGAACTACATCATGTTCACGCCCCAGCCCTCGGCCTGGCACGACGACACCTGCGCCGACCTGGCCAAGATCTGGTTCCTGCCGGCCGTCAAGGGCAAGACCCGGCTCAACGTCCTGGTCATGTTCACGCCGCTCTTCCACGGCGTCGGTCCGCACCACTACGCTAGGGAATACACCTGGGAGTACAAGGGGCTCATCCTCAGCCGGGACCCGGTGGCGGCCGACGCGACCGGGTTGCGCGTCATCCAGGCCAAGCGCCGCGAATTCTTCGGCGACGACCGGCCGCTGCAGATGACCCCGCACCACATCCAGCTGGCCGACACCCGCCATCACCTGGGCGTGAGCGACCCGGCCCGGATCGAGCTGGTCAAGCTCGGCTGGGGCGAAGGGGCCCTGATCTAGATGCCCGCCGGCGAAAGCGGCCGCGGCGGAGCGGCGGGCGCGAAAGTGGAGGAGACCTGATGGAGATCCTGCTGTTCGCGGCCGGCGTCATCTTCGGCGCCGTGGTCGTGCTCGTCGTCCATATGCTCCGGAAGAAGGACACCCGGGAGATCGCCCGGGCCCTGGTCAGCGAGACCGAAGGCGAAAAGATCAGGGACCTCGACCGCCTGCTGGGACAGGTCCGGGATAGCTTCGGGGCCCTGTCGCAGGACGCGCTCCAGTCCTGCACGACCCAGCTGCTCCAGCTGGCCCGGGAGAACCTGGACGGACGGGTCCACCTCGGCGAGAAGGACCTCGAGTCGAAGAAGCAACTCATCGACCAGAACTTGGCCGTCATGAAGGGCGACATCCACAAGATGCAGGAGCTGGTCTCGAAGTTCGAGACCGAGCGGGCCCGCCAGTACGGCCAGCTCGACAGCCAGCTGAAGACGGCGGCCCGGGAGACCTCGCGCCTCCAGGACACGGCCGATCACCTGCGCCAGGCCCTGGTCAGCACCAAGGCCCGGGGCCAGTGGGGCGAGCGCATGGCCGAGGACGTCCTGCGCCTGGCCGGGTTCGTCGAGGGCGTCAACTACATCCGGCAGAAGGTCCTGGACATGGCCGCCTCGCGGCCGGACTACACCTTCTGGCTGCCCCAGGGCCTGAAGGTCAACATGGACGTCAAGTTCCCGCTCAACAGTTACCTGCGCTACCTCGAGGCCGACAACGACGCGGTCCGCGAGGGCCACAAGACCCAGTTCCTGCGCGACGTCCGGACACGGATCAAGGAGGTCACGACCCGGGACTACATCAACCCGGAGGAGAAGACGCTGGATTACGTCCTGGTCTTCATCCCCAACGAGCAGGTCTACGCCTTCATCAACGAGAACGACCCGGAGATCATGGACGAGGCCCTGAAGAGCAAGGTCATCCTCTGCTCGCCGTTCACGCTCTTCGCTATCCTGGCCATCATCCGCCAGTCGCTCGACAACTTCAGCATGGAGAAGACGGCCGGCGAGATCCTCGGCCTGGTCAAGAACTTCAAGAAGGAATGGGAGAAGTTCACCGAGTCCATGGCCAAGATGGGGGAGAAGCTCGACGGGGCGCGCGAGGAGTACCGGCGGATGACGACGACGCGCCACGACAAGCTCGACAAGTCCATCCTGAAGATCGAGGACCTGCAGCGGCTGAAGGGCCTCGAGGCCGCCGATGCGCCGGCCATCGAGGCCGAGGCCGGGACGGTCGAGCTCGAGGCGGGGGAGGCCAGCGAACCCGGGGATTAGCGGGTCAGCGGCGCGGGCCGAAGATGGCCGCGCCGATGCGGACCAGGTTGGCGCCTTCCTCGACGGCCACGCGCCAGGAATGGGACATGCCCATGGACAGGAAGCGCATCTCGGCGCCGGGGACTGCGGCCCGCCGGAGGGCCTCGAAGACCCGCCGCGTTTCCCGGAAATAAGGTCTCGACTCCTCGGGATCTCCCTCGAACGGCCCCATGGTCATGAGGCCGAGGACACGGAGGCGGGGGAGAGCGGCCAGGGAGCGGGCGAGGGCCTCGGCGGCCTCGGGCATGACCCCGGCCTTCTGGGGCTCGCGGCCGCTGTTGACCTCGATCAGGACCTCCATGATCTTGCCGGCGGCCGCGGCGCGCTTGTCGAGCTCGAGGCCGAGGGCGACGGAATCCACCGTCTCGACCAGGTCGAAGATCTCCACGGCCTTCCTGGCCTTGTTTGTCTGGAGATGGCCGATGAGGTGCCAGCGAGCCCGGGGACCGACGGCCGGGATGACGGCGGCCGCCTCCTGGACGTAGTTCTCGCCGATGATCGTGATCCCGGCGTCGATGGCCTCCAGGATCTCGGCCGCCGTGCGGGTCTTGGCCGCGGCGACCAGCTCGACGCCGGGCGGCAGCTCGGCCAGGACGGCCTTGACATTCGACGTGATCGCGCTCATGCCTAGATTCTAGCAGAGGCTCTGCGGGGGTCAAGAAGGGGTCTGGCGGGGGATCGCGGCTATCTGCTATAATCGCGGCGTTCCGGGGAGCATGTCCATGACCATCCGCGAAGAATTGGAGAAGACCGAGTTCAAGATCCTGTCGCCCAAGGCCTGCTTCAGCGCCCGGTCGAAGGGCCGGGCCCGGCCCGAGGCCCAGCACGTCCTGCGGACGGACTTCCAGCGCGACCGCGACCGGATCATCCACTCGAAATCGTTCCGCCGCCTCAAGCACAAGACCCAGGTCTTCCTCTCGCCTTTCGGGGACCACTACCGGACGCGGCTGACCCACTGCCTCGAGGTGTCGCAGATCGCCCGGACGATCGCCAAGGCCCTGCGCCTCAACGAGGACCTGACCGAGGCCATCGCCCTGGGCCATGACCTGGGCCATACGCCCTTCGGCCACGCCGGCGAGCAGACCCTGCGCCAGCTCCTGCCTGGCGGCTTCCGCCACGCCGACCAGAGCCTGCGCGTGGTCGAGAAGCTCGAGTACGAGGGCAAGGGGCTCAACCTGACCGCCGAGGTCCGCGACGGCATCCAGAAGCACTCCAAGGGCCGCGGCGTGATCTTCGACGAGGACGTCGAGGACATGCCCTCGACGCTGGAAGGCCAGATCGTCCGCGTCTCGGACATCATCGCCTACGTCAACCACGACATCGACGACGCCCTGCGGGCCGGGATCATCAGGGAGGAGGACATCCCTGCCGGGCTGGTCAAAACGCTGGGCAAGTGGCACGCGACGCGCATCGACCGCATGGTCATGGACGTCGTCGAGGCCAGCCTGGCCGCGGGCTTGGAGCGGATCGCCATGAGCGACCGGATCATGAAGGCCGTGGTCGAGCTCCGCGAGTTCCTCTACCAGAACGTCTACTTCAATTCCGCGGCCCGCGACGAGCTGCGCAAGACCGAGAAGATCGTGACCGAGCTCTTCGGCCGCCTGATGGAGAATCCCGGCGAATACGTCCGCCCCTATCCGGCCGCCGACCCGCTCGTCGTCCGGGTCGGCGACTTCATCGCCGGCATGACCGACAGCTACGCCATGGCCCTCTATGAGCGGATCTTCCTGCCCAAGGCCTGGCCGATCCTGTAGGGCCGACAGCCCCTTGCGGCCGCGCCGCCGGGCGCGGCCCCGGCCTCTTTCCGGCTTTGTCTGATCGGGGTTTCGTGCTATCATCAGCCCTTCGGGGACGCCCCCCAGATCAGAGAGGAGATCCATCCCATGGCCAGAATCGACGACCTCCAGAAGATAGCCGCCCGCCTTCGCATCCACAGCCTGCGCATGACCACCGCGGCCGGCTCGGGCCACCCCTCGACCTGCCTGTCCGCGGCCGACCTGGCCGCCGCCCTCTTCTTCTCCGAGATGCGCTGGAACGTCCATAGCCCGACCGACCCGGCCAACGACGAGTTCGTCCTGTCCAAGGGCCACGCCGCGCCGCTCCTCTGGGCCGCCTATGCCGAAGCTGGCCTCATCCCGGAGGACAGCCTGCTCGATCTGCGCAAGATCAACAGCAACCTCGAGGGCCACCCGACGCCGCGGATGCCCTGGGTCAAGGCGGCCACCGGCTCGCTCGGCCAGGGGCTGTCCGTCGGTGCCGGCATGGCCCTGGCCCAGCGGCTCGACAAGTCGCCCGCCCGCACGTTCGTGCTGCTCGGCGACGGCGAGTGCGCCGAGGGCCAGGTCTGGGAAGCGGCCGCGGCCGCGGCCAACTGGAAGCTCCGCAACCTCGTGGCCATCGTCGATGTCAACCGCCTCGGCCAGTCCGACCCGACCATGCACCAGCATGACTTGGCCGCCCTGGCCCGCAAGTTCCGGGCCTTCGGCTGGAACGCGATCGTCTTCGACGGCCACCGGATGGCCCGCGTCCTGGCCGCCTTCGAGAAGGCCCGCCGGGCGGCCAAGCCGACCGTCCTTCTGGCCCGGACGATCAAGGGCAAGGGCGTGAGCTTCATCGAGGACAGGAACGGCTGGCACGGCAAGCCGCTCAAAGCCGACGATCTCGCCCGGGCCCTGGCCGAGATCGGCCCGATGCCCGAGATCGACTCCCAGCGCCTCGTCCGCAAGCCGAAACCCGTCCGCAAGAGGATGACGTTCGTCGCCCAGGGCCTGCCCCGGACCTCGTACACGGACAAGGCGGCCACCCGGCTGGCCTACGGCAATGCCCTGCTCGCCCTGGGCCGCATCGATCCCTCGGTCGTGGCGATCGACGGCGACGTCAAGAACTCGACCTACGCCGATAAGTTCTTCGAGGCCTTCCCGAACCGGTCCTTCCAGGGCTACATCGCCGAGCAGAACATGATCGGCGCGGGCATGGGCCTGGCGGCCAAGGGCTACATCCCGTTCATGGCCACGTTCGCCGCCTTCCTGACCCGGGCCCACGACCAGGTCCGCATGGCCGCCTACTCGTTCTCCAACATCAAGGTCTGCGGCTCCCACGTCGGGGTCAGCATCGGCGAGGACGGGCCTTCGCAGATGGGGCTCGAGGACCTGGCCATGTTCCGGCCCATCCCGGGCTGCGTCGTCCTTTATCCGAGCGACGCGGTCTCGGCGGAGGCCTGCGTCGAGGCCGTGGCGGCCCACCAGGGCCTGTGCTATATCCGGACCTCGCGGCCGGCCACGCCCATCCTCTACCCGGCCGGCGAGACATTTCCGATCGGCGGCTCCAAGGTCCTGCGCAAGTCCGGGGGCGACGCCGTCACGGTCATCGCCGCAGGGATCACCGTCCACGAGGCCGTCAAGGCCTGCGAGACGCTCAAGAAGGAAGACATCGGCCTGCGCCTGATCGACGCCTATTCCGTCGCCCCGCTGGACAGGGAGACGATCGCCCGCGAGGTGGCGGAGACCGGCGGCCGGGCGATCGTCGTCGAGGACCATTACCCCGCCGGCGGGCTGGGCGAGGCCGTGGCTGCGGCCCTGGCAGGCCGGGCGACCCTGGTCCACCTTTGCGTCCGCGAGCTGCCGCGCTCGGGCAAGCCGGACGAGCTCCTGGAACGGTTCGGCATCAGCGCCTCGCATATCGTCCGCGCCGCCAAGGAGCTCATCGGCCGTTGAGCATCCGCCGCCCCGTCCCGCCCGTCCTGGCCGCGGCGGCCATCGCCGCCGCGCTGTTCCTGGCTTTGCCCCGGGCGGCCGCCCCGGTCGACGGCCGGGAGACGCTCCGGGGCACGGTCACGACGGTCTATGACGGGGACACGATCAGGGTCCGGCTGGCCGGGAGCGCCGACGAGAAGGTCCGCCTGATCGGGATCGATTCGCCCGAGCTCGACGACGGGCGCGAGGCCGTCCGGATGATGGCCTTCCTGGCCAAGCGTTTCGCCTTCTCCCGGCTCTATCAGGCCGAGGTCGAGCTCCTGCCCGGTCCCGAGGCGAGGGACGCCTATGGCCGCCTGCTGGCCTTCGTCCGCCTGGCCGGCGGGGAGATGTTCAACGTGACGCTGGTCCGGGAGGGCTATGCCTTCGCCTTCCTCAAGTTCCCCTTCGACGAGTCCCTGCGGAAGGAGCTGAAGGCGGCCGAGGCCCAGGCCCGCCGGGACGGCCGCGGCCTGTGGCGGAAGGAGCCCTATCCCGTGGTCGGGGCGGGGGAGGCCGGCCGGCGCGAAGGCGAGATCCTGACCGTCCGTTTCCTCTGCCTGCGCTCGGTCAAGCGGGGCAGCTTTCGCCTGCTCGAGGCCGACGGCGCGGACTTCGACGCGGCCATCCCGGCCGACGTCTTCCGGTCGCTTCCCGGCCCGCTCGACTTCGAGGGCCGGACCGTCGAGGCGACCGGCCTGGTCGAAACCTACAAAGGACGGCCGCAGATCGTGATCGGCGTGCCCGTCCAGCTCAAGCGCCTCGGCGCGAAGGAGACCCGATGAGCTCGATGATCACCCCGGCCGTCCGGGCCGAGATCGAGGCCGCCGTCGGGGCGGCCAACGCCTTTTCGGACCCGGACAAGGCCTGCGATTACGGGCACGACGAGTTCTCGCTGAAGGAGATCGCCCACGAGCCGGACGTCGTCGTCCGGCCGAGGACGACCGCCGAGGTCGCGGCCGTCGTCCGGATCGCCAACGCCCACGGCATCCCCGTGACGCCGCGGGGAGGCGCGACCGGCCTCTGCGGCGGCTGCGTCCCCGTCCGGGGCGGCATCGTCCTGTCGCTCGAGCGGATGGCCCGCGTCCTCGAGGTCGACGCCGACAACCAGATGGCCGTCACCGAGGCCGGCGTCCGCCTGTCCGACTTCAGCAAGGCGGTCGAGGAGGCCGGGCTCTATTTCCCGCCGCACCCCGGCGACGAGAGCGCCATGATGGGCGGCCTGGCCGCCACCAACGCCGGCGGCAGCCGGGCGGTCAAGTACGGCACGATCCGCACCTACGTCCGAGGCCTCGAGCTGGTCACCCCGGCGGGCGACATCATCGAGCTCGGCGGCAAGCTCGAGAAATCGAGCACCGGCTACAACCTCATGCACCTGGTCATCGGCTCGGAAGGGACGCTCGGCGTCATCACCAGGCTCACACTGCACCTGATGGCCAGGCCGGGGATCATGCGCTCGCTGGTCGTGCCCTTCGAGGCCCTCGAGCCGGCCCTGGAGACCGTGCCGCTGATCATGAAGCGCGGCATCGTTCCGCTGGCCGTCGAGTTCCTGGAGATCGAGCCGATCATCATCACCGAGGAACACCTGCGCAAGAAATGGCCGACCAGGCTCGGCAAGACGCACCTCCTGGTCATCCTCGACGCCTCGACCGGCGAGGAGATGGACCGCCTGTCCCAGGCCGTGGCCGAGGTCTGCTGTGAGAAGGGAGCCATCGACGTCTTCATCGCCGACACCCCCAGCAAGCAGGACGAGGTCCTGGCCATCCGCTCCATGATCTACGACGCCATCAAGGCCGGCACGGTCGAGATCCTCGATATCGCCGTGCCCCGGGCCGAGGTGGCCGGCCACGTCCGCAAGGTCCGGGAGGTCGCGGCCAAGTACGACATCTGGCTGCCGACCTTCGGCCACGCCGCGGACGGCAACGTCCACACCCATATCATGAAGGCCCGCTACGAGAACGGGGCCATGGCGCCCGTGCCGGAGAGCGAGTGGCGGCCCAAGACCGATCCGGTCCGCCAGGAGCTCTTCCGCGACTGCAAGGCCCGCGGCGGGGTCATCTCGGGCGAACACGGCATCGGCCTGGTCAAGAAGCCGTACCTGTCCATGGTCCTCGACGAGCGCCAGATCGCCCTCATGCGCGGCATCAAGAGGGCCTTCGACCCGAACGGGATCATGAACCCGGGAAAGATCTTCGACTAGTCTTTCCCGCCACGGGCATGGCGTCTCCCGGCCGGCCGGAGGGATTTGCGAAGAGGGGAGAATCGTGCTATGAATAGGGCAGAGGGGCGATGAAATCCTGATGTAGGGGGTATGCTTATGGTCGAACGCATCACCGAGATCTACGTCATCCTGGAGAACAAACCGTCCCAGCTGGGGGACCTCTGCAGTTTCCTGGCCGAGAACGAGATCAACATCGACGCCATCGGCGTCTTCCACGACACGGCCAAGCTGGTCGTCCAGCAGCTCAACAAGGCCGTCAAGCTCCTGACCAAGCTCAACTACACGACCGAGCTGCGCGACGTGCTCAAGGTCGATCTCGAGAACAGGCCGGGCTCGCTGGCCGAGATCACGACCAAGCTCGGCGACGAGGGCGTCAACATCGAGTATTGCTACGGCACGCTGTCCCACAAGGGCAACGGCGTCTCGGTCATCATGGACGTCTCGAACATCGAGAAGGCCAGCCAGATCCTAGGGGCCTGATGCCGCCCGGCGGGCTCCCACCCGGCCGCCCTTTGCGCCGCCGGCCGCAATCGGATAGACTGACCGCATGGCGGACACGTATGACCTGGCCGTCGTCGGCGCCGGCGCGGCCGGCCTGACCGCGGCCATCAGCGCCAGGCGCCGCGGGGCTTCCGCGGCGGTCCTGGAACGGCTGCCGTCCCCGGGCAGGAAGATCCTGGCCAGCGGCGGCGGCCGCTGCAATCTCCTCAACGACAGCCTCGCGGGGTCCTCGTTCACCTCTACGGACCCGGCCCTCGTCGCCTCGGTCCTGGAGCGGTTCGGCCGGCGGGAGATCCGGGACTTCTTCACCGGGCTCGGCCTGCGCCTCCAGGCCGACGAGAAGGGCCGCGTCTATCCGGCGACGAACCAGGCCGCCTCCGTGCTCAAGGTCCTCGAGCTCGAGGTCCGGCGGCTGGGCGCCCCGGTCGAGACCGGGTTCGCCGTCGGCCGGATCGAGCCCCGGGCCGCGGACTTCCGCCTCCGGGCCGCGGACGGCCGGGTTGTCGAGAGCCGGGCGGTCATACTGGCTGGGGGAGGGAAGTGCTATCCGGCCCTCGGCTCCGACGGCTCGTGCCACGGGCTGGCCGCCTCGTTCGGCCATCGCATCGTGGCGCCGGTCCCGAGCGCCGTGCCCCTGCTCGTCAAGGACCGCCTCTGCCATCTCCTCCAGGGCCAGCGCCTGCAGGTCCGCGTCGAAGGCCGGATCGCCGGCCGGGCCGCCGGGACGGCCGAAGGCGAGCTGCTCTTCACCCAGTACGGCCTCTCGGGCACGGCCGCCCTCGACATCAGCGAGGGCCTGTCGATCGCCCTGAACCGGGAGGGCCGGCGGGACGTCTCGGTCGTCGTCGATCTGCTGCCGGACCTGTCCGCCAGGGACCTCGAGGCCGAGCTGGCCCGGCGATGCGCGGCCGGATGGGAGACGCGGAACATCCTCTCCGGGCTCCTGCCGGAGAAGTTCGGCCCGCTCGTGCCGCAGCTGGCCGGCGCGGCCCGGGAAGAGGGCGGCGCGCCGGGAGCGGCCGGACGCCTGGCCGCGGCCCTGAAGAAGATGGAATTCCCGGTCCAGGGGACGCGCGGCTGGAACGAGGCCGAGTTCACCGCTGGCGGCGTGGATGCCCGCGAGGTGAAGCCCGGCACCCTCGAATCGAAGCTCCGGCGCGGCCTTTATCTCGCCGGCGAGGTCCTTGACGTTCAGGGCGGCCGCGGCGGGTTCAATCTGGCCTGGGCCTGGGCCTCCGGCTTCGTCGCCGGCCTGACGGAGTAGCCGGCCGATCGCCTCCCCGGCGGATCACGTCTCCGGATAAAGGAGAGCGTTCAGCAGGAACTTGTACGTCCCGTGGGACTGGGCCCGGTTCTGGCAGCGGACGCCGATGAGGATGATCCGGCCGTCCTTGTCCTTGGCGTCGACGACGGCGGCCTTGCGGGTCAGGTATTCCTCGCCCAGGAGCCAGCCGCTCAAAAGCACGTCGTCCTCGGGATAGGAAGCGACGACCTTGCGGTCCCAGCCGTAGGCCGGCGAGAAGGTGTCAAAGGCCAGGCTGTTGACGAACATGGCCGCGGCCTCCCTAGGCATGCCGTAGCCGATCGGCGTCTCGTTGTCGACCGCGATCCTGAGGATGGAGGTCGGGCAGAAGAACTTCGTCCGGTCGAGGCCCGCCAGGGCGTTGCGGGCCGGGGCGCCGAACTCGTTTATGGCCAGCTCCGAAGCGCCGTTGAGCGCGACCAGCCGGCCGCCCTTCTCGACGAAGGCCTTCAGGGCGTCCACGCCCTCCTGCCCGATGCCGCCTTCATACTCGGGCGGGACGGGCATCTGGCGGAACATCCGGGCCATCGGCGAATCGGGGGCCGCGCCGCCGGGGCCGGGCCCCGGCCGCACGCCCTTGATGGCGTTGGCGCTCTCGTCGGCGAAGACGATGACGTCGAAGCCGGCCCGCAGGTCGGGCTTCTGGTCCTTCGTCCCCTTGATGTCGGCGTTGTGGAGCGTCTTGTAAGGGATGCCCATGTC
Organism: Acidobacteriota bacterium; assembly: GCA_039683095.1. Classification (NCBI taxonomy): domain Bacteria; kingdom Pseudomonadati; phylum Acidobacteriota; species Acidobacteriota bacterium. The sequence continues at coordinate 165,613 of JBDKSB010000003.1, forward strand.
GTCGAAGACGTAGCGGGTCCAGCCCTCGTCGGCATTGCCCCGCCAGGATTGGAAGAGCCCGATGCGCGGGAATTTGACCGGCGCCTGGTCGAGCCCGGAGACATCATCGACGTCGAGCACGGCCAGGCCGAGCTTCCCGGCCAGGGCCGGGAGGGCCTTCTTCACCGCGGCCGAGTTCTTGACGACGAAGCAGCCGGGCTGGAGGTCGTGCCCCTTGACGGTCGCCCGCGTCCTCGTCCGCCAGACCTCGGCCCCGTCCTTGAGCAGGGCCATGGCCATGGCGTAGGAGGCGTTGACCCGGGCGTCAAGGAGGAAATATCCGCTCCTGCCCTGGGCCGGCGCCTTGGGATAGGGGACGGCGTCGAGCTTGTCGAGCTTGGCCTCGAAAGGCTCCTCGATCTTGTCGCAGATGACGCCCATCTGCAGGGGCAGGGTCCAGGCGGCGTTGTCGTAGGGCGGGATCGGCGGGCCGCCGGGGTACTGCCGCAGGTCGGGGTATTTCTGCCTGTCGAGCAAGGCCCAGGCGAAGGTCTTGTAGGGCTGGGCCGTCTTGACCACGAACGAGCCGGCGGTGTAGAAGCGGCCGCCGGCGACGAAGTCGGCCCTGGCCTGGTGGATCTCGACGCCGCCCGTCTTCAGGACCTCGAGCATCTTGAGCATGGTCGGGTAGTCGCGCTGGACGGCCGGGATGACGAAGGCGTGGGGCTGGCCCTTGTCCGTCTGCTCGACGGAGTTCTTGTACATCCGGTAGAAGTTGAAGAGCAGGTCCTCCTTGTGGAGGGCCGCCGTCTTGATCAGGCTCTGCGACAGGACGAGCTCGTAGTCGACGATGTCGCGCAGCCGCCACCAGCCGCCCGGCCAGGGATCGACGAAGTCCATGCGCTTTTCGAAGTACTCCGACTGGATCTCCGTGGGCTCGATATAGACGGGCGTGGCGCCGCGGACCGAGGCCGCTTCGCTGAGGCAGCTCAGGACGTTGTGGAGCCAGCCGGTGTCGTCGCAGGCCCCGATCCACCAGGCGGTGTACGAGCGGCCGTTGACGATGCCGCTCATGTCGTGCTTCTGGAGGTCGTAGCTCATTTCCGTGCCGATGAGGTTGACCCCCCGCCAGACCGAGGGCTGGATGTTCGGCAGGGGCGGGTCCATGAACGGCGGGACGAAGAGCCGGGCGCCGTTCGAGCCCTGCTGGTGCTCGTCCAGGTGGATCTGGGGCAGCCAGTCGTGGTAGAGGACCCGGGTCACCGCCCGGGTCTCGGGCAGGTTGAACATATACCAGTCGCGGTTGTTGTCGTGGCCGGCGTAGACGTGGTAGAGCCAGGGCAGGTTGCCGCCCTCGTATTGCGTCCCGACATATTTCTTGTACCAATCGACGACCATCTGGTTGCCGTCCGGGTTGTGGGTCGGCACGAGCAGGAGGATGACGTCATCGAGGGCCTTTCCGGCGTCGATGAAGGTCTTGCCGGTGACGAGATCGTAGGCCAGCTCCATCGACATCTGGGAGGCGCCGATCTCGCTGGCGTGAAGGGAGCAGGTGATGAGCACGAGGGCCTTGCCTTCCCTGGCCAGCCGGCGGGCCTCCTCCACTGACGTCGTCCGGGGGTCGCGCAGCTTGCGGGTGATCTCTTTCCAGCGGTCTAACTTGGCCAGGTTGGCGGGCGTGGAGATGGCGGCCATGATGATCGGCCGCTTCTCAACGGACTCGCCGATCGTGAACAGCTTGATCCTGTCCGACTCCCGGGCCAGCTTCTCGAAGTAGGCCTTGATCTGGGCATAGTCGGCCAGCTTGCGGTCCGCGCCGACCCTGAAGCCGAGGAACTGATCGGGCTGGGTCTGGGCGGCGAGCGTTCCGGCGGCCAGGGCCAGGGCGGCCAGAACGAGGATGACCGGGGCGGCGGGGCGGGATCTCTTCACGGGCGACCTCCTGCGGAAGATCGGAGGGCCTTATCTATCACCGGGGCGGAAGACTGTCAAGGCGCCGTCGGGCCAGGCGGGGAAGACCGCCGGCCTGCCAGAGGCCGGGCAGGACCTTGAACCGGACATTCCTCCGGTATTCGCCATAATCCCCGGGGAATTCCCGCTGATGGGCCGGCCTAGTCTCGGGACGAGCGCAGCAGGAACATGCGCAGGAGCTGGACCGCGGCCATGGCCGTCGACGCGACGTAGGTCAGGGCCGCCGCGCTGAGCACCTGCCTGGCCCCGGCCAGCTCGTTCGGGCTCAGGAACTGGCGTTCGCCGAGGAGCGCCAGGGCCCTCTTCGAGGCGTTGAACTCGACGGGCAGGGTGACGACCGTGAAGGCGACGGCCCCGGCGAAGAGCAGGATGCCGATGTCCATTAACGTCGTCGAGGTCCGGCCCCCGAAGAACAAGCCGACCAGGAAGATCGGGAAGGCCAGGGTCGAGCCCAGGTTGGCGACGGGATAGATGACCGAGCGCAAGGCCATCGGCTGGTAATGCGCATGGTCCTGGATGGCGTGGCCCGTCTCATGGGCGGCTATGCCGAGCGCGGCGATCGAAGGGCTGTCGTGGACGCCCTGGGAGAGGCGGAGGACCTTCTTCCGCGGATCGTAGTGATCGGTCAGATCGCCGGGGATCTTCTCGATCGTGACGTTGCCGGCTCCGGCCGCCTGCAGCAGCTGGTAGGCGGCCTGGGCCCCGGTGAGGCGCGACGAGGCGATCACCTGGCTGTACTTGGCGTAGGCGCCCCTGACCTTGGCCTGGGCGTAAAGGGAAAGGATCAGGGCCGGGATGACTAGAAGAAAGGTCGGGTCGCCGAGAAACATGGTCGAATCCTCCTTGGGAACGGCTTTCATTTTACCCTATTCCCGGCAAAAAATGTATAATAGGGCCGACCGTGCTAGACGGGGAGCCAGCGGTGCCCTGTGGCCCACAATCCGCTCCAGTGGGGTCGAATTCCCTGCCGAGGCTTCCCTCTTTCTGGCCGGTGCCCGGGCGCGTGGCGTCGAAGGCCGGGGTCCTGCGCGAAGGGCCTCCCGCGAACTCCGTCAGGACCGGAAGGTAGCAGCGGCAACGGGACGGTTCCTTGTGCGGCAGTCAACCTCGCCGGAGCCGGCGGCCCGGGACACGCAGGGAGAGTGTTGTCGGAGCCGGGTGCACGGTCGTTCCTTCCGCTCACGGGCTCGGCCCGGCCGCGGGCCGGGTTTGTTATTCACGCTTCAACCAAGGAGGGGCTGATGAAAAGAACTGTCTGGTCGGTGGTCCTGGCGACGCTCATCCTGCTTCCGCTTGCCCTGGCGGCTCAGGAAACGGACGCGGAGGGCTGCAAGGATTATCCCCTGCTGGGCCGGATGAAGGGATTCGTCATCACCGAGTGCGAGTCGAATTTCGACGCGGTCGAATTCGTCGTCGGCGATGACAAGACCGAGAAGCTCGAAGGGCAGAAGACGTTCCTGGCCTACGGCCTGATGGAGGGGTCCAAGGCGCCGTCCGAGCTGCAGATCGTCCGGAACTATACCAACGCCGTCAAGGCCGCCGGCGGCGCCGTCGTCCACGAATACGAGGGCTACGCCTCCATGAAGATCGTCAAGGGGGCGAGCCAGGTCTGGGTGGCCGTCGAAGTCTTCAACAACGCAACGGTCTATCACCTGACCATCCTCGAGATCGGCGAGATGGCCCAGGAGGTCACGGCCGGGGACATGCTGGCCGCCCTCAACAAGGACGGACGCATCGCCCTGGAGATCCATTTCGACACGGGCCAGGCCACCATCAGGCCTGAGTCGCAGAAGATCGTCGGCGAGATCGCCGCGCTTCTCAAGGACAATCCCGGCCTGCGGGTTTCGATCGAGGGGCACACGGACAACACGGGGACGCCGCAGGGCAACAAGACGCTCTCCGAGGAGAGGGCCAAGGCCGTCGTCGCGGCCGTCGCCGCCCTGGGCGTCGAGGGCGCGCGCCTGAGCGCCGTGGGCTGGGGCCAGGACAAGCCGGCCGCCGACAACGCAACCGAAGAAGGGCGGGCCAGGAACCGCCGGGTCGAGGTCGTCAAGAAGTAGCGAGCCCGAGCCGCCGCAGCAGGGCGGCGATCTCCGCCCGGGCCGCGTCGTCGACCGGGAGCAGGGGCAGGCGGGTCGGGCCGCCGTAATATCCCCGCAGATCCTGGGCGTGCTTGAGGCCGGCGATGCCGTAGGTCTCCGTGAGCGCCTTGTTCAGGGGAACGAGGTCGAGCTGAAGCTCGCGGGCCTGGTCCTTCCTGCCGGCCTTGAACAGCCGGAAGATCTCGGCGCACATCTCCGGCGCCGCGTTGGCCACGGCCAGGACGGCCCCGGAGGCGCCCAGCTCGAGGCCCGGATAGATAACGTGGCCCGAGCCGACGAAATAATGGAACCGTTCCGGGACCTGGCGGACGACCTCTTCCAGGAAAGCGATGCTGCCCGAGCTCTCCTTGAGCCCGATGATGTTCGGGTGCCTGGCCAGATCGACCACCAGGGCGGGTTCGAGAGAGATGCCCGTGTTGGCCGGCATGTTGTAGACGATGACGGGGTGGGGGCTGGCCTCGGCCACGGCCAGGTAATGGGCCCGGAGGGCCTCCCGGGTCATCTTGGGCTTGAAGTAGCACGGCGGACGCACCAGGACTGCGGCCACGCCGCGGGCCGGGAGACTGGCCGTGAAGTCGATCGTCCCCCTTGTCCATTCGCGGGCCGTGCCGACGAGGACTTTCTTCCCTGGGCCGGCCGCGTCCAGGGCGGCCTCGACGAGCGCGAGCGATTCGGCGTCCGTCAGGGACACGCTTTCCCCGGTCGAGCCGAGGACGAGGAAGCCGGCGACGGCCGTGGCGTTGAGCCGCCGAATGTTCTCCCGGAGCCTCTCCGGCGCGACCCTGTCCCCGGCGAACGGCGTCGTCAGCGCGACATAGATGCCTTCGATGGGCTTGGTCATGTACGTTCTCCCCGGCGCCGCTCCCGGACGGCCCGCTCGATCTCGCGCAGCTCCGCCTCGCCCAGCCCGAAATAGTGGCCGACCTCGTGGAGGACCGTGTCCCGGACCTGGTCCTTGATGTCGTCGTCCGTCCGGGAGATGGCCTCGATGGGCCGCTGGTAGATGACGATGACGTCGGGCGCATAGCTGCCGTAGGACGCCGGGCTGCGGTGGGGGTAGGGGACGCCGTGATAGAGGCCGAGCAGGTTCGTCCCCGGCGGGCAATCGTCCTCGACCATGACGTTGACGTTCTCGATGAGCTTGCGGAACCTGGCCGGGATCTCGTCCATGGCCGCGGCCACGAGTTCCTCGAAGCGGGCCCGGTCCATGGACGGCCGGAAGGGGCTCCGGCCGAAGGGGTTCGGCCGCCGGCTCATTTCTCGATGCCCTTGCGGGCCTTGACGCCCTTGGCGAAGTAGTGCTTGATCTCCGTCATCTCGGTGACCAGGTCGGCCCGGTCGATGAAGGACTCGGGGGCGTAGCGGCCGGTCAGCACCAGCTCGACCCCGGCCGGACGCTCGTCGATGAGGGCGAGGACGTCCGCCTCCGGCAGGATCCTGAAGTGGACGGCCGTGTTGACCTCGTCGAGGACGACGATCCGGTATTCGCCCGAGAGCATGGCCTCGCGGGCCCGGGCCAGGCCGGCCCTGGCCCGGTCGATGTCCTCGTCGCCGGGGCCGTCCTTGACCGTGATGAAGCCCTCACGGCCGAACTGCTCGATGGTGATCAGGGGCGCCAGCTTCTTTGCCGCCTCGATCTCGCCCGTCGGTTGGGCCTTCAGGAACTGGGCGACGTAGGTCCTGAGGCCGTGGCCGGCCGCCCGGAAGGCCAGGCCGAACGCGGCGGTCGTCTTGCCCTTGCCGTTGCCGGTATAGATCTGAACGTAGCCTGTCATCCCGCCTATTGTTGAACATTCCTTCTCTCGTGTCAAAGAGACGTTCGACAGGGGGAGGGGAAATGGGGGACACGATCCCATTTCAAGAGAAATGGGTCATGTCCCCCATTTCCCTCCCATTTCCTCAAGTCCCCTGGTTCCGTGCTATAATCGCTCCATGCTCGACCCCAAGTTCGTCCTGGAAAACCTTGAGTCCGTTCAGAATAGGCTGGCGGCGCGCGGACCGCGGATCAGCCTCGAAGAATTCGTCCGCGTCTCCCGCGAGAGGAAAGAGGTCCTCAAGAGGACCGAAGAGCTGCGGACGGTCAAGAACAAGGCCTCGGAGGACGTCTCGCGGCTGAAGAAGGCTGGCCAGGACGCCTCGGCCATCATCGCCGAGATGCGCAAGGTCGGCGACGAGATCGGCGCCCTCGAGGACAAGCTGAAGGGCTTCGACGAGGAGCTCAAGGCGACCCTGCTCAACATCCCCAACATCCCCCACGATTCCGTGCCCGTCGGGCAGAGCGCCGAGGACAACCGGGAGGTCCGGCGGTGGGGGAGCCGGCCGGAATTCGCCTTCAAGCCCCAGGCCCACTGGGATATCGGCGAGAACCTGGGCGTCCTCGACTTCGAGCGGGCGGCCAAGATCACGGGGTCCCGGTTCGCCGTCTATTTCGGGGGGGCAGCCCGGCTGGAGCGGGCCCTCATCAGCTTCATGATCGACATCCACACCCGCGAGCGTGGCTTCTCCGAGGTCCTGCCGCCGTTCATCGCCAATGCCGACAGCCTGACCGGGACGGGCAACCTGCCGAAGTTCAAGGAGGACCTGTTCAAGCTCGAGGGCTTCGACTGGTATCTCATCCCGACGGCCGAGGTGCCGCTGACGAACATATACCGGGGCGAGATCCTCGACGGCGCCGTCCTGCCGGTGCGCTTTGTCGCCTGGACGCCCTGCTTCCGGAGCGAGGCCGGGTCCTACGGCAAGGACGTCCGCGGCCTCATCCGCCAGCACCAGTTCAACAAGGTCGAGATGATGATCTTCAGCCGGCCCGAGACGTCCTTCGACGAGCACGAGCACATGACCGCCTCGGCCGAGGAGGTCCTGAAGCGGCTGGGGCTCCATCACCGCGTCGTTCTCCTGTGCACCGGCGACATGGGCTTCGCCAGCGCCAAGACCTACGACCTCGAGGTCTGGATGCCCAGCCGCGACGGCTTCATGGAGATCTCGTCCTGTTCGAACTGCCTGGACTTCCAGGCCCGGCGGTCGAACATCCGCTTCAAGCGCGAAGCCAAGGGCCGGCCGGAGTTCGTCCACACCCTCAACGGCTCGGGCCTGGCCGTCGGCCGGACCGTCAGCGCCATCCTCGAAAACTACCAGCAGGCGGACGGCTCGGTCGTGGTGCCGGAGGCGCTGCGGCCGTACATGAACGGCCTCGAGCGCATCACGTCAGCGAAGAAATAGGGCGACGGAGGGATGGCCGAGTGGTTGAAGGCGGCGGTCTTGAAAACCGCTTTCCGGTCCTCCGGAACGGGGGTTCGAATCCCTCTCCCTCCGCCATTTCATGCCGGACCGCCCAAGCGGCGGGGCCCGGCCTGAGGAGGGAACCATGAACGACGATCAGCAGAACGCCGAGTGCTGCCCAAGGTTCGATCCCGCGCCCTGGGACGGCAAGGTATTCACCTGGGATCGGAAAAAGTTCGTCAAGGACAAGGTCTTCACTTTCTTCCACGTGCCGGTCAACTTCGGCGCCGTGATGCGGCGGCTCGTCCCGAAGGTCCAACGGGCCGGGGCCATGTCTCCCGAGTCAATGTGCCTGTCCGACCACACCTCGAGGTGGAGCATGGACCTCTATCTCGCCGCGACCAGGGACGTGGAAGGCGCCGTGAACGTCGCCTTGTCGGGCCGCTACCTGAGCAAGGTCTACGAGGGGGACTTCCGGCAGACCGGCGCGTGGTGCAAGGATTTTAGCGCCTTCGCCGAAGGCCAGGGTCTGACCGTTAGAAAGCTGTACGTGTGGTACACGACCTGCCCCAAGTGCGCCAAGAAATACGGCAAGAACTACGTGGCCATCGTGGGCGAGGTCGAAGGGCCGGCCCGGTCGTGAGCGCGCCGGCCGGGCCCGTCCGGAAGCTCACCGACCTTCCGAACATCGGCAGGACGACGGCGGCCAAGCTCGAAAAGATCGGCATCAGGACCGCCGAGGATTTCCTGAAGCGCGATCCTTACGACGTCTTCCGCGAGCTGAGGGATAAAGTCGACCCGACCCTGTGCCGCTGCGCCCTGGCCGGCATAGTCGGGGCCAAAAGGGGAGAGCCCTGGCACAAGATCACCAAGAAGACGGCCGCCGAATATGAGCGACGCCATCCCGGCCATCGCTGGGGCCCGTGCTGAAGGGGCAGGCAAGGGTCTTTCTCCCGTCTCCGGGATGCCCTGAGCGAAGCCGAAGAGAGGCTCCTCCCGGAATCGGGAGAAAAACGGAAGAAGGCCCTTCTCACAATTTCGTGCCCTGAGGCCGATCTTCTCCGGGGCCCGTCGGAAGGTTGTTGCACCAACGTGATAACTTCCGGATTGGCCAACGTGAAAACTTCCGCTTTTTTCGGCTAAGGTATGGCCTCCTGAGGAAGGAGGCCGGACTTGAAGCGGAAGGAACTTATCACATTGAGCCGGGAAGAACATGATCGGTTATTGATCGTCCGGAAGGTCATGAAGCGGGAGATGAGCCAGGTCGAAGCGGCCGATCTACTGAACATCTCGGACCGGCAGGTCCGGACGCTGATCGACAAGGTTCGGGAGAAGGGGGCCAAGGGGCTGGCCCATGGGAACCGTGGCCGGGAGTCTCCCCGGAAGATGGCGGAGGCGGAAGAGGGCCGGATCGTCGGGATCCTCAAGGACAAGTACTGGGACTTTGGGCCGACGTTTGCGGCGGAGAAGCTTTGGGAGAGGGACGGGATCAGGGTCAGTGACGAGAAGCTGCGTCAGATCATGATCGGCGCTGGGATCTGGCGGGTGCGTCGCCGCCGGGGCGAGATCCATCAGTGGCGGGAGCGGAAGCACTTTGCCGGGGAGCTGGTGCAGCTGGACGGCTCCCATCATGCCTGGCTCGAGGATCGCGGCCCGAAGCTTGTTTTGATGGGCTACATCGACGATGCGACCAACACGAGCTTTGGCTATTTTTACGACTCGGAGGGGCTCCAGCCGGCGATGGAGAGCTTGGAGGCGTACATCCGGCGTTACGGCGTCCCTAGGGCCATTTATCTCGATAAATTAAGCACTTACAAGGCCGTTCGCCAGGCGACGCTGGAAGAGCTGCTGAGGGGCGAAGAGGCCCAGACACAGTTCGAACGAGCGGCCAAGGAGGTGGGGATCAACGTCATCCACGCCGACTCGCCGCAGGCCAAGGGCCGGATCGAACGGGAGTTCGGGACGCTGCAAGACCGGTTGGTCAAGGAGCTGAGGTTGGCCGGTGTCTGCACCAAAGACGAGGCGAACCGGTTCCTGGAGGATTATTGGCCGATCCATAACCAGCGTTTTGCCCGGCCGGCCAAGCGGCCGGATGACCTGCACCGGCCGCTTCCCAAGGGTCTGGACCTTCGAGACATCTTCTGCCTCAAGGGGTCCAGGACGATCAACGATGGCTACATGGTCCGTTGGAAGGGCCGGCTGCTGGTGATCTCCAGCCCCTCGATCGCCATGAGGCGGCGCCAAACACAGGTCCTGGAGCGCTTTGACGGCACTCTGACCATCCGCTTCAACGGCCGGAGCCTGGAGTATCGGGAGGTCCGGGATATCAAGCCCGGACCTCGGCCTTCGGCAGCACCGGAAAAGGCCACGGTCAAGCCGAACAAGGCGCATAAACCGGCCCCTAACCACCCCTGGCGGAGGTGGGAGCCTCAACTTCATCACAACAGTTACCTGGAACGTGCCTGCCGATGAGAAAAGCGGAAGTATTCACGTTGGTAGAAACCGGAAGTATTCATGTTGGCTTGACA